>NZ_CDSBKL010000251.1:0-6141 GCF_977115555.1 Aquiflexum sp. | reverse complement strand
GTGTCATTTCTAAAAATGGAATTCCAGCCAAATGAAAGCATGGAATATTGTATGCTTCCTTCTACGGGTAAGGCTTCGGAACCATTTATTATTCTTGGAAATCTCCCATTGAAAGTAGTGAAAAAAGGAGGATCCTCCCACTTGAACTCTGTGAATACCCCGTTCCTTTTAATAAAAAACCTTATAAAAATATTGTTTTGGTCTTCATTTTGATCCACCCAAACGGTATCTCTAACTACTTCATTGTTTATAATAGGGTTAATCACCCAATCAATAGGGTTATATGAAGGTGCTTCCGGAGGTCTCTGACTATAAACAATAAGATTACCCGACTGATCCCGAATGAAGGTGACGGGGTTAAAAGGAGGGTTCACATCACTTGGGTTAAGTCCTAAATCTCCTTCAGCATCTTTGAAATTGACGCTTACAATAAGGGAATCGGCCCCATCAGTTGTTGAGAAACTCAAATCTTTGAATGAAATCTCAGGGGTGGAGGGGAAATTATCAGGAGGGGAAATACAAGCCCCAGCTGCAAAAAGAATAGATAATAAAATCAGATAGTTTTTTACATTGCTCATGCTGATGTAAATTTACAAGAAATTCGACTAGGTCAAAACATCTTAACTTTTGAATGACAAATAATAAAACGATCAATTATTTTAAATGTTTTGGTGAAAAAATTCTTACTTCCGGTTTGCCTGATTTTGAAAGTGCAGCTTTGGAGTTGTATAAATTTCAATTGGAAAACAACCTGATTTATAGGGCTTATGTCAAAGCCAGAGGTTTAAATAATAAAGTTGTAAAAGACTTGATAGATATTCCCTTTTTACCGATAGGTTTTTTTAAAAATCATCAAGTAATTTCAGGTTCTAAAAGACATTTCGAAGGTTTTTTTTCAAGTAGTGGTACGACAGGAAGCATTACCAGCAAACATTACTATTGGTCTGAGGATTTTTATTTGAAACATTCTCTAAATCTATTTCAAAGAGAATATGGAAATATAAAGGACTTCCATGTTCTGGCATTGCTGCCCTCTTATCTTGAAAGAAAAGGAAGTTCATTGGTGAGTATGGCTGATTATTTCATTTCTCAATCGGAATCGGAGCATTCTGGATTTTATCTCTATAACCATAAAGAGCTCGTTTCAAAATTAAATGTACTTGCCGCATCCCATAAAAAAACATTGTTATTGGGAGTTACATTTGCATTACTAGACCTTCTTGAAAGTGGCTTGTCTATACCCAAAAATGAAAACCTTATAGTAATGGAGACAGGGGGAATGAAGGGTAGGAGAGTGGAAATGATCAGGGAATCGCTTCACCAAGTTCTAAAAGAAGCATTTCAGGTTAATAAAATTCATTCGGAATATGGTATGACGGAACTTATGTCCCAAGCTTATTCCAAAGGTGACGGAATTTACAATTTACCACCAAGTATGCGCGTTTACCTTAGGGATGTAAACGATCCGTTATCTTGGTCTGAGCGTTCCCAAGGAGGTCTTAATATTATAGATCTGGCAAATTTTCACTCCTGTTCATTTATTGAGACACAGGATTTGGGAAGAAAAATAGGGGAGGATAAGTTTGAGGTTTTGGGTAGATTTGATAACAGTGAAATCCGTGGCTGTAATTTAATGCTCAATTAATTTTGTATTCCTTTTTTTATTAAACATATTTGATTTTAAAACTCTAACATTTATGAGAAAATTAGCAATTATTGTAATGGCTGTTGGTCTTTTGGCCTTAGGTGCTTGTGCTTCTAGCAAACCTTGCCCAGCTTACGCCAAAGCTTTGGATAGCAAAGAAATTAAAGGATAAAAAGTATGCTGACTTTTAATAGTCAGCATATTTCTTGATGTCATTCAGACTGATTGTTTTTTCACCCAGGATTATCAATCTTTCAACCACATTTCTCAGTTCGCGGATATTTCCTGTCCAAGGAAATTCTTGGAGTTTGGACAGCGCCTCTTTTGAAATTTCTTTTTTGGCGGTTCCATATTCAGCAGCTACATCCTCTAGGAATTTTTCCACCAAAAGTGGAATATCTTCTTTGCGGTCTTTTAATGCCGGTACCTGAATCAGTATCACGCTAAGCCTATGGTAAAGATCTTCTCTGAAATTGCCTTCTTCGATTGCTTTTTTGAGGTCTTTATTGGTAGCAGCTAGGACTCTGACATCTACTTTAATGTCTTTATCCCCACCGACTCGGGTGATTTTATGGTCTTGCAGTGCCCTCAATACTTTTGATTGGGCTGAAAGACTCATGTCTCCAATTTCGTCAAGGAAAAGAGTCCCTCCATCGGCTTGTTCAAATTTCCCAATCCTTTGCTTGACAGCTGAAGTGAAGGATCCTTTTTCGTGCCCAAAAAGTTCACTTTCTATCAATTCTGAAGGTATTGCTGCACAGTTAACAGCTACAAAAGGTTCGTTAGATCGGTTGCTTTTTTGATGAAGCCAATGTGCTACCAACTCTTTTCCTGTGCCATTGGGGCCTGTAATTAATACCCTAGCATCCGTTGGCGCGACTTTTTCGATAGTATCCTTCACATGCATGATAGCTTGGGAAGTACCCACCATATCCAGTTTTTGAGAAAGTTTTTTCTTAAGAACTTTGGTTTCTGATACCAGATTCTTTTTATCCAAAGCATTCCTTACAGTGAGTAAAAGTCGGTTCAGGTCAGGTGGTTTTGGAATAAAATCAAAAGCGCCTTTTTTAGTAGCTTCCACTGCTGTTTCTATAGATCCATGTGCAGAGATCATGATGAATTGAGGCAACTTGTCCATTTCAGCGGCTTTTTCCAAAACCTCGATTCCGTCCATTTTTGGCATTTTTATATCACAAAGCACCAGGTCAAAATCCTCGTCCCTCATCATTTTCAAGCCTTGCTCTCCGTCCTGTGCTTCCGATATTTCATATTTCTCATACTCAAGAATTTCTCTTAATGTAGACCTGATGATTCTTTCATCATCGATGATTAGGATTTTGGACATAGTTCTTTTATAAATATTCAAAATTAAAAAGTGCAAGCCTGTAAGCCGGGTTCTGTTCAACATCCTTGATGGATGCATCTCTTGTCATCTATCTAGGCCTGACTTCGCAATCAGGCTCAATCGATCTACCCATCCCGCATAAAGACGAGCAACCTTTTATGAAACTTGGTTTCATCGCGGGACCTATTTGATCTTTCAACCCATAAGGTTTACCATGCCTCCCTCATCACTGATGGAGCGGTGGGCTCTTACTCCACCTTTTCACCCTTACCCCGACCGAAATCGGGGCGGTATATTTTCTGTGGCCCTTTCTGTTGTCAAACTGTCTCCGGCTTGACACCTTCCCGTTAGGAAGTATGGCGCTCTATGTTGCCCGGACTTTCCTCTTTTCCGGAGTTTTACCTTCAGACCAGCGACAAGTCGGCTTGCACGCTGCAAATTAAGCTAATTTCTCTAATGTTGGCCAAGGAACTTGTTTGGGGAATAGGTTTCGATAATAAAACGATTCATACAACTTGGTGTATCAAAATGTCCAACAATTGTAATTTTGGATTTTGATTTTATGTCTTGAAAAAAATCAAAAAAAATCAAACATTATAAAACATCCTGTGTTTTAAATTCAAAGGCTTAATAGCTTTTCTTCATAGTGCTGGGTTGAGCCGTTCCTTTCATAGGGAACGGTTCTTTTTTTATATTGCATGTCTATGGAAAATAAGTTATTCGAAAAATATAAAAAGCTCGTTAAGATGGTGAATTACTATCCTCCCTATTTTTTTTCAGGGATAAAAGTAATTTCATACAATGAGGACTTTACTTATTTTAAAGTAAGATTGAAACTCAACAGGTTCAATAAAAATCTTTTAGGCACCGCCTTTGGAGGCTCTTTGTATTCTATGTGTGACCCTTTTTTTATGTTTATTCTCACAATAAATCTTGGAAGCGGGTACATAGTATGGGATAAGGCTGCTTCTATTAATTTTGTAAAGCCCGGAAAAGGGACGGTTTTTGCTGAATTTCAATTGTCCCACGAAGAAATTTCAAGGATAAAATCTGAAGTTGACCAAATTGGAAAAAACATCTATACCTTTCCTTGTAAGGTTGTTGATGGGGAGGGGAAGTTGGTAGCGGAATTATCCAAAGACATTTACGTAAGAAAAAACGCCAAAAAATCAAGCTGATCGAGCTCTGATGCATGAACCGAGTCCCTTATTTTGTTTCTTTGCATAAAATATTTCGCAAATGATATTAGTAGGAAATGCTGTGATCAGTGATGACATTAAGGAACAGTTTTTTGTCTGTGATTTGGAAAAGTGTAAAGGAGCCTGCTGTGTCGAAGGGGATGCCGGTGCTCCTTTGGAAGATGAGGAAACGGGAATTTTGGAAGAATTATATCCTGTGATTAAAGAATATATTACCGAAGAAGGAAGAGCAGCTATAGAAGCTCAAGGTACTTGGGTATTTGACAAAGACGGGGACAAGGGTACTCCGACAATTGGAGAAAACAGAGAATGTGCTTATGCTTTATATGATAAGCGTGGTATTTTGAAATGTGGCATAGAGCAGGCTTATTTAGACGGAAAAACAAATTTCAAAAAGCCAATAAGCTGCCATCTTTATCCTATCAGAATAAAAAAATATGATGAGTTTGAAGCCTTAAACTATGATAGATGGGACATCTGCAGTGCAGCCTGTACTTTAGGAAGCAGTTTGGGAGTCCCCGTTTATAAGTTTCTAAAAGATGCACTAATTAGAAAATTTGGAATAGAATGGTACGATGAGTTGGTGGCTGAAATTGAGGGCAGTGGCAAGTGAACCGATTAAGATTCTTGGTATAATGATTGAGGATTGGTTTCAAAAAGAAATTTAAGTCCTTTTTGAAACCAATCCTTAACCTATAAATCAAGCATTCAGAATTTCCATTTCTTTGGAATTTTATCAGACTTTGATGTATATTTTTTTCTTGTCCATCCAATATCCTATAAGCCAGATCAACAGCATATAGGTAAGTGCAAATAGAAGAGAAGCGTTTTTATCTGATAACCAACTTGTATAGGCAGCTTCGTATATGATTCCTTTCAGGCTTTTTCCTCCTATTTCAATGGAATAAAATAAGGTGATGACCACTCCTGATAGTACATAAAGGATCAAAGGATTTCTTCCAAAAACCTCAAATGGATAAGTCCAGCTTCTTTTTTTCCAAACTTCGATCACCCAAATCAAAAATCCAATCAGGAAAAGGTCAAGCCCAACTGTCAAAAGCACATAAGAACTTGTCCATAATTTTTTGTTGATCGGAAAAACCAAATCCCAAATCAGGCAAAGAACAATAAGAATCAATCCGCCTAAAAACAGCGCTTTGACAGTTTTGATGTTGTTGCCGATCTGTTGGATCAATTTACCTGCAAAATATCCAGCAATTACATTGACTACGGAAGGAAAAGTACTCAGCAAACCTTCAGGTTCAAAAGGTACACCTTCACCCATATATAGGTTTTTCTCACCTATGATCAATAGATCGAGTTTTGATCCGAAATTGCCCAACATTGAATAAGGGTCAGCAGGATCTCCAAAGAAATATAGAACAGCCCAATATCCAAACAGGGCTATGAAACAGTATATGATTGCTCCTTTTTTTCCTAAATAAAAAAGAATCAATGAGGCAAAAAGATAGCAAAGGGCTATTCTCTGAAGTACTCCGAGAAGCCTGACTTCCGCCCAATTGATCATCACGATTTCTCCGGATTCACTGTACTCGAAAAAAGGAAAAGCATTCAATCCCCAACCTATGAGAAAAATCAAAGCAGCTCTTTTAAATACCTTTTTCAAAAAAATGCTTTGTCCCATTTTCTCCATTTTTTTCATACTGAAACTCATCGCATTGCCCACCACAAAAAGGAATGTAGGAAAGACAAGGTCAGTTATGGTGAAACCATGCCACTCTGCATGGGCAAAAGGCGAATACATATGGCTCCAACTGCCTGGAGTATTGACTATTACCATCAGGGCGATCGTCAGACCTCTCAATACATCAAGTGCCAAGTATCTTTCTTGAATAGGAATTCCTATTGATTGGGTGTTCATAGATTTTTGGGTTTTGTTATTTCTTCTGCAATCAAATTAAACATAATTCAATTTTTTTAAAAAGCGATAC
>NZ_CDSBKL010000250.1:0-6187 GCF_977115555.1 Aquiflexum sp. | reverse complement strand
TTTCCTCCTCTTCCTGATATCATTCCTGATTTTTGGCAAGATTCAAGCCCAAGAAGTGCTATACCTCGACAAAGACCAAGCTGCCGGAATTGGTTCTATTCAGCAATTTGATTGGATAGCGGGTTATTGGTCGGGAACAGGCTTGGGCGGGGAATGCGACGAGCTTTGGCTGCCTGCTTTGGACAACAGCATGGTGGGAACTTTCAGGTTCATGATGAATGGCAGCCTGATATTCTCTGAATACATGAACATGGTCGAAGAAGACGGCAAGCTTTTCCTGAAACTCAAACACTTCAACAGGGACCTGAGCGCTTGGGAAGAAAAGGAAGAATGGACGATTTTTAAGTTTATCAAATCCGAAGCCCAAACAGCGTATTTCAGCGGGATAACTTTTCACCGAGATGGGGATGAACTGATCCTCAAACTCTCCCTGACCAATGATGGGATAAAAAGCATTGAGGAATTCAGGTATAAAAAAAGGGAACTTTAATGGGAGAAACTAAACCGTTAAATATTTTTTCCACAGGTATAGGAATTTTATTGACCAATTATTTATATTTCCAAAAAATCATTAGTTACGATACTTTATGTGGAAAATCCATCACCCGATTTCCTTATTTTTATTGTTTTTTCATTTTAGCTTTTCTTTTGCCCAGGTAAAAACCACGCCTGTCCCTGAATGGGTAAAACCTCATCCGGGAATTGAAAAAGCATCTCCCAAGCCGACTGAAGGAGGCTTCACCTACCTGTTGTTTGAAAGGCAGTACCATATTCCGCAGAAAACATCTTTTTCCCATTACAAAATTCAGGTGCTGACCGTGGATGGCATTCAGGAGAATTCTGACATCAGCATCAATTATGATCCCACTTACCAAACCCTCTTCATCCATGAAATCACCATATGGAGAGAGGGCAAAGCCATAAACAAACTTAACCTAGACGAAGTCAAAACCATTCAAAGGGAGTCCGGTGCAAACCAGTATATTTATGATGGTTCCTTGTCAGCCCTTATTCACCTTTCTGATGTACAAAAGCAGGATATCATCGAATACAGTTATTCCATTAAGGGATTTAACCCGGTCAACAAGGATTTTTTCTCTACTGACCTATACCATCAGCTCTATTTTCCTGTTCAAAAATTTCACTATAGGATTATCACCGCAGCAGATACAGACCTCCATTTCAAAAATATCGAACATCAATACAGCCCGACCATCGAACAGGCCCCCGGTCAAAAAATCTACAGTTGGGAAAATGAAGCTTTGAGCCCAAAGTTATTCGACATCAACGTACCCAATTGGCTTGCCAATTATCCGATGACTTCTGTCTCTAATTTTTCAGGATGGGAGGAAGTGGTTTCATGGGCATTGCCATTGTATCAATATGATGCCCGAGAGATCAGCCCAATCTCCAAAAGCGTCAACAAAAAGGCTTTGACTGAAGAAAAAATCCCTGAGTTGATCCGCATGGTCCAAGATGACATCAGGTATTTAGGCCTAGAGTCAGGGATGAGTGCCTACCGGCCCAACTCCCCAAAAAAGGTTTATGACCAAAAATTCGGAGACTGCAAGGACAAATCGCTTCTATTGGTGGCCCTGCTGCGGGAAGAAGGCGTAAAAGCCTATCCACTTTTGGTAAATACTGAATGGAAAAGCGAAACAAAAGCTTTGCAGCCGAGTCAAAGTGCCTTCGACCATTGTGTGGTGACCTATGAATGGGAAGGAAAAAATTATTTTGTTGATCCCACCATTTCAGATCAGGGAGGATCTTTTGAAGACTCCTTTTTTCCGGATTATGGTGTGGGCTTGGTCATCAAAGAAGGTGTCAAAGACCTGATTGAAATTCCCCAAGGAAAAGTTCCTTATACCAAAATCAATGAACTGATTACAGTAAATGATTTTTCGGGAAATGCCGAATTTATCGTCCGCTCTGAGATGTATGGCAGAAAAGCCGATGAAACAAGGGCCTATTTTGCAAACAAGCCAAAAGAGGAAATCACGCAGGAGTACTTGAACTACTATGCCAACCTGTACCCGGGAATCTCCTCCACGGCGGTAGTTAAGTTGATGGATTATAACCGAAACGGTGAAAACCTGCTGACTGTGGAAGAGTATTACCAAATTCCGGATTTCTGGCAAAACGCAGATGACAGCAGCTATGTGTATGGGCAGATTTATCCGATTGTCCTGGAGTCCCTGCTCGAACTTCCAAAGTCCGCCAATAGGACGATGCCATATTTTGTGGGTGATCCCGAGGAGTTTTACCAAACCACCCAAGTAGTTCTCCCAGAAAACTGGAATATTACCCCCTATCAAAATTCCATTGATGCCGGCGCATTCACATACGACAATAAAATCTTTGGCTCCGGTAATACCGTAGTGGTGGAACATTCCCTGAAGCGCCTAAAAAATACCATACCTGCTATTGAAGTGGCTGAATTGTTGAAAAAGAAAGAGGAGGTCATGAAGGAACTTTCCTTCTATGTGACACATACCGGTCAGAAAAAGGGTTCCTCAAATCTCGGGCAACTTTCTATTTTACTTGCCCTGATCGTTATTGGCTTTGGGATTTATTTTGGAATAAAACTTTATAAAAATTACGATCCGGTTCCATGGGAATTTGCAGAAAACAAAGCCATCGGCGGATGGCTTGTCTTTCCTACGATCGGGTTGTTGGCTACCCCTGTTTATCTTTTGATCACTATTTTTGAAATTGAGTATTTCAGCGAGCAGACTTGGGTCAATGTCAACACCCATGGCATGGGTTTAAGGTTATTGTTTGTGACTGAAATGGTTTATAATTTCTGTTTTCTCGCTTTCACCCTGATCTTGATTGCGTTGTTTTTGAGAAGAAGAACAAGTGTTCCAAAGTTGATGGTCGTGTTTTACAGTATCAGCATCAGCGTGGTCATATTGGATAATTTTGCTGCATATTTCCTAAATCCTGATTATGAAGTTGAGACAAGGGAAATCATACGAGCTACGGCTGCAGCAGCTATTTGGATCCCTTATTTCATAAAATCAGAAAGGGTAAAATCAACTTTCTGCAAAACCTTTAGGCCAAGAGATTAATACCTGAGTCTCACCACCACCGGTTTGTGGTCAGAATATTCCACACCCAATACTTCCACAGATATAATCTCCCAATCTGTACCTTTCCCCAACCAAAAATAATCAATGCGTATTTTTGGCTCTTTGGAGGAATAGGTGTTTTGGGGATTGCCATATTCCAAGGCTGCGTCCAAAAATCCTTTTGAGAGCAAAGAGTATCCATTTTCCTCAGAAGTGAAATTGAAATCCCCGGTCAACACTGAAAGGCCATCAAATTCTGAAAGTACTTTTTGGATCGCAACCACCTGCGCAGTCCTGTTCTCCGCGTACTCATGACAGAGATGCGTCCCTGCAAATACTATCGATTCCCCATTTCCCAGATCCACCTTGGCCACAGCCAGACTCCTACCCTCCCCTCCTTTTGGAGTCGGCAAAGAATAGGTATGAAAAGTGGCAGGCAATCTGCTCAAAATACCTTCCCCATATCCTCCTTCCGAAAAATCAATCGCCTTGGCAAAAAAGGATTTCATTCCGGTCAATTTTCCTAATTCCAACATCAAATCCTGCTTCCCTTCCCGATTTACAGCTTTACTTCGAAGGGTCATGCTATCCACTTCTTGGAGGGCGATGAGATCAGGTTTGATTTGATTGATCAGGTCGGCGATTTCCTTGATATTGCTTTTACCTGGATAATATGGATCTTCACCATGGTAAATGTTATAAGTCATCAGGGTGAGAACCCTGTCTTGGGATTTTGCTTTCATAGGAAATAATATCCAGTTACACAGCAGGATGACAAAAAAGCAGGAAGTGATTTTCATTGTTTCGACACAATTTGTTGGAGGGCCTTTTTCATTTCCTCTAATTTGGCTTGGTTCATGTCAGCCATGTTTACCTGTTCAGAAGGATCATTTTTGATATCGTAGAGTTGCTCGGATTTTGAAAATCCGGTTTCAATTTCAGGACCCCATTGAATCATAGCAGGACCATTGCTTGGGGAAATGTACTTGAAACCATCTGAAGATACATAAGAGAGCACGTTTTGTACAGCTTCCTGTACCAATCCCGTCCTCCCGCTTTTAGATTTTCCGGTCAAAGCCTCCCAATGGTTTTGGGAATCTATGGCCTGCTCCTTGTTGAAATCTATTTTCAAGTAAGCCGAGAAGGATGCCAAAAAATCTACTTGGGAAAATAATACATCTGTCTCTCCTTTTTTTATTCCAGCAGGCCAGTTGACTATCAGGGGCACACGCGTTCCCGCTTCAAAAGCACTGTATTTCCCTCCCCTAAGGTTCCGTGAAGGCTTGTGGTCACCAATGAGTTCCTTGGCTTGGTCGACATATCCATCATCGAGAACAGGGCCATTGTCTGAGCTGAAAAGGATCATGGTATTGTCTCTTATCCCAAGTTCTTCCAGTTTTTTAAGAAGCTCTCCGACTGTCCAGTCTAATTGCAGGAGGACATCACCCCTAGGTCCAAATCCGGATTTTCCTTGGAACCTTTCATTGGCAATTCTTGGCACATGGATGTCATGGGTAGAGAAAAACAAAAAGAAAGGCTTTTCCTGATTTTCGGAAAGGAAGGTTTTTGCTTTGTCGACCAGCTGATCGGCAATATCCTCATCCCGCCATAAGGCTGCCGTCCCTCCTTCCATATACCCTATCCTGCTGATGCCGTTGACGATGGTTTGGTCATGACCATGGGACCACATGGTAGTCAGAAGTTCAGGATTGTCTTTTCCGGTAGGCCAGTCTCCGACCTTTTCCTTATAACTCACTTTGATCGGATCATTCGGATCGAGATTGACTACTCGGTGATTTTCTACAAAAACGGTTGGAACCCTATCCCCTGTCGCGGGGATCAAAAAAGAGTAGTCAAAGCCTATCTCAAGGGGCCCGGGGCTGATTTTTCCATTCCAATCAGGTCCCTTTTCATCTCCCAAACCCAAATGCCATTTGCCTATCACCCCTGTTTGGTAACCTGCTTTTTTGAAAACCGCAGGCAGTGTCTCCGTTCCCGGCTTGATCAAGGCCTGCGCATCACCAGGCGCCACACCACGGCCTTTTGCCCTCCAGGCATATTCACCTGTCAAAAAGGAATACCGTGAAGGAGTACAAGTTGCGGCAGTCGCATAAGCATTGGAAAATTTCAATCCTGTCTCAGCCAATACATCAATATTGGGAGTGGGAATCAAGCCTCCATAGATACCAATATCTCCATATCCGACATCATCGGTGTAAATGATGAGTACATTTGGTTTTTCGACGGCGGTTTGATTCTGCTTTTGATTGCAGGAGAACACCAAAATCAATACTAAAAAACAG
This sequence comes from Aquiflexum sp., assembly GCF_977115555.1. Lineage (NCBI taxonomy): Bacteria > Pseudomonadati > Bacteroidota > Cytophagia > Cytophagales > Cyclobacteriaceae > Aquiflexum > Aquiflexum sp. The sequence continues at coordinate 813 of NZ_CDSBKL010000250.1, read as the reverse complement.
AGGATTGAAGTTTTCAGTCGCATTTTTTTGCGGGTTTAAAGTTTTGTTTTATTTAAGAATAAAATGGTCCTCAGCTTTAAGACCACTAAACTTATAAGCAATGGATTGATTTTTTTCCATATGGCAAAAGGAGTGAAAACAAGTGCCTCACTCCTACCCAATGGCTATTATTAAGTTAATCGGAAATGCCACAAAAAAACCTTGGTGAAAACATCACCAAGGTTTTTATGGAAAAAAGATGGCTTACCAAGTCGTTGATTTTAATTTGGGAAATGCCCTTATAATATCACTCAAACTGATTTGACCGACCAATTTTCCATCCTTCATGACAGGAAACCTCCTGATTTTATTATCCAGAAATTTTTGTGCTGCATCAAATAGGGAGAGGTCGGGAGAAAGTGTCATCACATCCTTCGTCATATGCTCGGACACCGTTCCGGGAAATGTGGGGGTATTGGAATATTTACCTTTGATGATTTCCTTCAAACAGTCCACCTCTGATATAATCCCGGCGAGGTTGCCATTGGAATCCAGAACCGGAGCGCCGGAGATTTTCTTCTTGGTAAGCATCTCCAGTACGTGGTCTATCGAATCTCCGGGCCGGAAGGTGATCAAATTGGTACTCATATGGTCTCGGACCAGGATGGGTGCTGCTGCTTTTTTGGGTTCTACCACCCTCACGCCTTGAAAACTTTTTACCATAGTTGTATCGGTTATTTTGAGCTTAATAATTTAAGGAATTAAAACTCCAAAACAAATTAGATAGATATAAAAAATTCAAATTCAATATTTTATTACATAATTAAATACATT
>NZ_CDSBKL010000249.1:0-6228 GCF_977115555.1 Aquiflexum sp. | reverse complement strand
TGATCAAAAAGACAAACAAAATAGTCAAAGAGACCCTTCGTGCCTCAGGGTGACGGAACCCGAAAACTTGACAGCCTGTATGTTTAAATTAAGTAAAGCCGAGAGGTTAATGTAAATTTAAGTATCAAATAAATCTTACACTAAACCTCAAGGCTTATGGAAACGCTTCAATTTACGAAAAATCCTGATTTTACAGGAGAAAGGATCTATGTAGGTATTGATGTTCACAAGAAACAGTGGACCGTCACTGTGATGACCGAGCATCTGGAACACAAGACCTTTGTTCAGCCCCCGGAGGGGGAGACTCTTGGGAAATATTTAAAAAAGCATTTCCCCGGAGGTACTTATATGAGTGTATATGAAGCAGGTTTCTGCGGTTTTTCGGTTCATTACGAGCTTGTTTCAGAAGGGATTGAAAATATAGTCATTAATCCCGCAGATGTCCCTACTACCAATAAAGAGCGTAAGGGGAAGCGTGACGGGGTTGACAGCAGAAAACTGTGCAGGGGCCTGCGTCAGGGAGTACTCAGAGGGATCCATATTCCGGGAAAATGCGAGCAGGAAGAGAAAGAATCAATGCGTCTGCGGAAAAAACTGATTGGAGAGATCAACAGGTACAAAAACAGAATCAAAGGGAAGCTACATCTCCATGGGATAAGGATTCCGGAAGAACAGTTTGTCGGATCAGAGAGTTGGTCGAAAAGTTTCATGGGATGGCTTGATAGCGTAGAACTGGATTCGGAGGTGGGTACATTCGGTTTCCGTATATTGATAGAGCAGCTCAGGAACACGGTTTCGGTAAAGAAGAAGCTTGAGAAGGAATTGGTGAGATTGCTGTCAGAAGAATACAGCGAGGAGTTGAAGATCATCAGGTCAGTACCGGGGATTGGGCTGACAGCAGGATTGGTTTTCCTTAGCGAACTCGGGGATACATCAAGATTCCATACAGCAGACAGTTTATGTTGTTTTGTGGGACTGGTGCCCAATACCTACGGTAGCGGTGAGAAGGAGCACAGCGGAAGGATGACAGGCAGGAAAAACATTCATGTGCAGACAGTTTTGGTACAGTGTGCCTGGACTGCTGCGAGAGCTGACCCGTCATTGGCAAAAAGCTATGAGGACTGGAGAAAAAGGATGGGTGCGAACAAAGCGATTATAAGGGTAGCCAGAAAGTTACTGCTAAGGATAAGGCATATTTTGTTGAACAAAGAACCATACCGGATAATGGCAGATTAAAAGATAGATAAAAACAATTGCCTGCCTTTAGGACCAAAAAATTGGTGGACCGAATTTGTCGAGTTGCAGCAGGGGCAACCATGACTGCTCAAGACAGCCTACGGCCACCATCCTTACAAAATAAAACAGAAATGTAGCGGTAAATCAAATTACCGACTACTTATAGAAGCATGTTTGAAAGGGTTGGCAAGCGTTGAGTTTTCCAAGGCATAGGCTCTTGGAATGGTAGCCAAAAAAGGGCCAGATAAAAACCGGCCCCTGACCATTCCAGTCGATCAGACTATTCCTGACAGGTTGCTCTCCAGCAGAGCCCGGTTCCGCTTTGTCTGATACTAACCAATTTAGATAGAAAAGAAGAAATATTAACCGATTTGCTAGGAATTTAACATAGAAACTTGATAACGCGAAGCTGACAACCCGACAACCCGAAACAGACAACCAGACAACGCGAAGCTGACAACATTTACTCCCCCTTCTTAAACCCCATACTCACTGAATTGATGCAGTAGCGGATGCCTCCTTGGTCTTTTGGGCCGTCGGGGAAACGGTGGCCGAGGTGCCCGCCGCAGTTGCCACAGAGAATCTCTTCGCGGATCATGCCATGAGTGTAGTCCATGTGTACGTCGATGGCCTCAGGCCGGACAGGTTTGGTAAAAGACGGCCAACCACAGCCGCTGTCATACTTGGCGGAAGAATGAAAAATTTCATTGCCACAGGCCCGGCATTCGTAGATGCCTGTATCCTTGTTGAGGTAATATTGTCCTGTGAAGGCACGTTCAGTTCCTTTTTCTCTCAGCACTCTATAAGCTTCAGGATCAAGTTCCTGCTTCCATTCGTTTTCTGACTTGGCGATGGGGTAGGGTTTGGAGGGTTTGGATTTCATAGGAATCTTAAATTTAGTTGTCAAGTTGTCTAGTTTTCAGGTTGTCAACTTGTTGCTAAGAAGTTTAGGTTTTCCAGTTTTTCTCAACGTAATCCAAAAATTTAAATATCATGATACCTAATAAATCATATTCTTGAATTAAAGTTTCACCTTCACTTTCAAATTGTGGATACAGGGACTTAATTTTAATTAAGTGGTTGCGGCATTCCAAGGTACTAGCATGGGAATAGGCCAAAAATTTAATAAAATCCTGCTTGTACCTTTTTCTCCCATAGCCTTCCACAATGTTTGAATTAATGGAGTCAAAGGAGCGTCTCAACTGACTTCCCAGCTCATACTTTTCATAATTTGGTAAATTTAAACTGAACTTGTGTGTCCTAAGGAACAAATCCATTGACTTGTTATAAATTTCTAAGTCTTGATAACTTTTCATTTCACTTTCAAAAATGGTTAAACAGGAATTGTAATTTTTAATTTTAAAGTACCAGGTTCTTTATTGGAGATGGAGAAGGACAGACTTAAGATAATAAATTTACCTGTTTGGACACACCTGATTACAAAGACAACGCACAGCAAACAACCTGATAACGCGCAGCAGACAACCTGAAAACGCGTAGCAGACAACCCGACAACACGCAGCAGAAAACCCGACAACGACGACTACGCAGACCTGACAACTGGACAGCCCGATAACTTGACAACGCGCAGCAGACAACCACTACAACAATTACAACCCCTAAAATAAATTCCCTACCTACGGCCTCATCACCAACTTCCTCCCGCCTCCTTTAATCACCTCCTCATTCATCAGCATCGGTCTATATTTTCCGGTGGCGTATAGGACGGCTTGGTCGGCGTAGTGGGGACTGAAAAGGTTACCGCTTTGGCCTGTAGGCAAGATTGATTCGGAAGCTTCCACATCAGCGAAGTCCAGAACGATTCGCATAGCGGGTCCTGAATTAACTTTATAAATCCCATCAGGATTAAGGGTAAAAGGAAGCTTGTTGACTGATTCCTCATTGGCGGTGACGGCAGGTGCTTTGACATTGAAGATCTTGTCCAAAGGTTTTTTGGCACCAAGAGGGTGGGGGTGTTCAAGGATGACGACTTTTTCCCAATGCCATTTTTCACTGTCGGTGCCCAATTGCTCGCTGAGTTCTGAGATGGTTTTTCCCAAGGCGATTTTGACGATGTCGGCCTTGCTTTCTTTTGCTTCGGTTTTATTGTTGTCCCACCATGGTGAGTCATCAGTACGGATCAAAGTGGGTACACTTCGGATATACATGAAGGTCTTGATGAAGTTTTGGAAGTCATCCTCACCCAACTCATCAGCCATCATGCCATGGAGGGTATGGTAAAGCCATTTGTAGTAGAAAGTCGGTGCTATGGATTGTTGGTCATGGTTACCGTTCCAAGTTTCCATGGCCTGAAGTACGGGTTCAAAACCCTTGAATGCGGATGGGTCTGTGACCGCCAACATGCTTTTGGCATTGATGGGGTGGTTTTCATTGATGGCTTCCAATTGGAGGGTTTTGATACTTTCCTGCGTCCAATCGTTTCTTGCCGTGACGGTTTTGGAGATTCTGTCCCATCGGTCTCCAGGATAATAATAGCCAGGAAAGAAAGTCCCGTTGGACAAGGTATCCGGTTGGTTGTTGGCCGATGCCACAAAACCTGAAGCAGGATTGATACTCATGGGGTTTTCCTCAAATGGCATCCAACCTGTGGGCTCGTCGGCGGGGTTGCTGCCATCCAAGAAGAGCTTGCTGTTGACATGTGAGGGCCTGATAGGCAGTTTTGCTGTTGCCCACCAAGCAATGTTTCCGGCCTTGTCTCCATACATCACGTTGAGTCCCGGGGCGTGAATCAGTCGGACGGCACCTTCAGTTTCTTGTATGTCTTTGGCCCTTGCCATCTTCCATGTCGCTTCGATGGCGTTTGTAGGTTCGAGCACGTAAACCCACCAAGAAGCAACCGGATTTTGAGTCAGTTTGCCGATTTCGGGAAGGACTTCATTCAGGATAGGCCCATGGATGGATTCTTTGATTTCAAAAATAACGGACTCCCCATCTTTGACATGTATGGTTTCTGTTCTGGACTTCATTGGTCTGAATTCATCTCCGTAAATGGTTTCGTTCGGGTTGTCGGGATTGAGTTTTTCTTCGAAAAAATCCTGGTCGTCATTTTCAAACATTGTCAAACCAATACTGTGGTGTCTTGTATGGCCCACCAAACCAAAAGGCATACCTGCAAGATGGTTGCCGTAATAGCTGAATCCCGGATATTCCAGATGCGCTTCATACCAAACAGATGGCTGAGCAAAACCGATATGGGTATCGTTGCAGAAAAGCACTTCTCCCGAAGCGGTTCTGCTTCCTGAAATCACCCAAGAGTTGCTGCCTTCCAATAAGGGTACCGGCAACTTTTCCAACATGGCCGAAAGGGAATTTTCTAGTACAATGGATGAATTGATGGAATCACGCTTGGGGTAATTGTTGGGGATGACATGGTGTTCGGGCAAAGTATGGACGGAAACCATTTTCATATATTCAGGCCCCAAGGTACGGGCCATTTTGGTGACCAAAGGATCTGTTTTCATCGCCATCGCAAAAGTGAAGGACATGTACCCTGTGATGGCGTGGATGTCATTGATGGTAAATTCTCTTGGTTCTGAGCCCAAAAGGGTATATTCTATGGGGAGATTTCCATTTTGGATAAAATGGTTTACACCTTCGATATAGGCTTCAGTGGCTGATTTCCATTCAGAATTATCCGCCTTGTTCCACTCCTCGGTACTCCAGGCGGCATGTTTGGGAATACCCAAAGTCCTGAAAAATTTATCAATTTCTACCAAATCGGTACCCAAGAGTTCAGCCAAAGTCCCTGTGCCTACGCGGCGCATCATTTCCATTTGGAAAAGTCTGTCCTGTGCATGGACATAACCCAAAGTCCTGTACGCATCCTCAGCATTATCTGCGTAGATATGGGGAATACCAAAATCATCAAAGTAAACTTCAGCTTCGTCAGACATGGAAGGTATGTTGACCTCACCCCTATATTTCGGTTTGAAGTTGAGTTTGACTGCCTCGTATCCAATAAATAGCAAAAGAAAAAGCACAAAAAGTGCAATGATAAATTTTTTCATAAGGTTAATTTGGGTGGGATAAAGTAAAAGGTAAATAATTTAGGGAATTTACACTATTTGCATTTTGTCAACCAAGTCATGGAAGTATTTTTTTGACCAAATATCAATGACTTGAGGTTCTTTTATAAACCTGACTATATCTGCTTTTGCAATTTTCAAATCTACTTCTTCAATTCTTTGATGGATCAGTTGTTTGAATTCATAAATGGAAAGCGTTTCATTTTTTAAGTCCCCGCTGTCCATAGCTCTTAAAATAAAATGGTTAAGATGAACTGATAATCCTTTTTTGATATACCATTCGAAATCATACCAATCCCTTCCTTTGACATTGTTTTTCCATTTTCTAAACAGCAAGGCATGCATTTTTCCTGCAAAAAGATCTTGAATTGAAAGGCATTTCACATAAAATGAAAATGGTCTCAACAAAAGATTTTCTTCTGTAGAAAACCCCAATGGAGGTTTGGTATCCACTTCAATTTTCACTTTAATATTTGGCTTTTGATCTAATCCCAAACCCGAAACTGCCGCTTCAAGAATCAATTCTTTCCAGATAGTTTCAGATTTTAAAAATGCAGATTCAATATTGGTTTGAGTGGACTTTTCTTTTTCTTTGATTGATACTTTGATGCCTAAGGAGGAGAACTCATTTTCAACCGCATTGAGGTAATTGGCTAAAGAAAAATCTTCATGAGAATCCAATAATGTAAAATCCAGGTCTTCAGAAAACCTGTCAAGTCCATGAAAAATCCTGAGTGCTGTTCCTCCATAAAAAGCACCCTTTTCAAAAAACGATGACCTATATAATCCCGCAAGCGTAATTTCCTGCATGATTTCCCTGAAAGCCTGATTCAATTCTTCTTTGTTTTTGGGCCGATATAGTTCAATCCATTCTTTGATCATAAATTTTCTAAGGTTTTTACAAGTAGTTTTACAGTTTCTTTTTTTGGACAAGATGGGATCCAAT
>NZ_CDSBKL010000248.1:0-6231 GCF_977115555.1 Aquiflexum sp. | reverse complement strand
CAAACTCCACAGCCACTTGGCCACTGTCATGGCCGGATCCGGCTTTGTTTTTTCTGACAAACTGGGCTACAAAATTTTCTTCCCCAAAAATCTCCTGGCAGAGCAATTTGAGTTGCGCAATTTCATTGTGATCGATAGAAATAAAAATCGCCCCGGAGCTTTTCAAAAGATTTTTTGCAAGATTTAGGCGCTTCCACATAAAGGAAAGCCATTTGCTGTGCCTATAGCCGTCATTGATATCCACATAGCGGTCATTGTATAGGAATTCGTTTTCCTTCCCGGTATTGTATGGAGGATCGATGTAAATGAGATCAATTTTGCCTTGATGGCTTTGATTCAAGACCCTTAGAGAATGGAAATTATCTCCGTCGATCAGCAAATGAGTTGGTTGATGGGCATCATTGAATATTTCTTTGTCAGAAATTTCTTCCAAAATAGGAGTTTTGTTTTCACATTCGGCGACCACTTTCTCAGGTTCCTTTTCTTCTTCCCACACCAAGCCGTACTTCCTGTTCCTGTCCAGATGGTGGATCATCTCAAGAAGCTGCTCTTTGGTAAACTTACTGTAATCGGTATTTGCCATTCAATTCCTGTTGAAAATCGGGAGGTTAAAAATACATTTAATTCTTAAAAAGTTCTTCCAATAATTTACTCCAATATCGAATTCCCAGATTTGATTTATTCTTTTTGGGCAAGCTCCCCATACCTATCAAACATCTTCACAAAAGTCACCCAAGGCTGATTCATTTCTTTCTCTTCCAATTTTTGGTTTGGATTTGCCATATAAGCATCAAATCCATCTAAAAAAGGAGTTACCCCAGACCAAACAGTCAGCATGACACCTGCAAACCTGTCTTTCATTTCGTCAGGATTATTTTTCCTGAACAAAAACATGTCCTCAACATGGCTGATACCTACTTCCGGTTTTCTCCAAGAACAACTGACTACATCAAATCCCTTCATTCCAAAATAAACAGGAGTACCTACAGGTTTTTCATAATGCCAATCATTGATCACAACATCTTTTGGAATCAGGTCAATGGCTCTATGAGTACTGTTATAACTTGCTTCCCACAACCCCAGTCCTGTCGTCTTCCCCTCCAATAACCTGTCTCCCCAGATCCATAGCCTTTGGTCGGATATAGCCAAATGGTTTCTGATTTTGGTTACCTCGCCGGCAAAAAGCTCCGCCTTGTCCCTGCCCTGACATCTTGGGCATTTGTCATCTCCAATGTAAAAAACCTCGTCCATTCCTGCATGGAAGGCATCAGCTTCAAACACTTCCATGATCTCATCGACCAGCGCAAATACAACTTTGTGTACTCCCGGGTGCAATGGGCAATAACTTTTGCAGTAGAGGCCATCAGGATTTGGCCACACGTATTTCTCGGGAATTTGGACATGAGGGGTTTCATCAAATTCAGGATAAACAGTAAGAAGATTTTCTGTCTCTGTCCCCCAGGATTGGTGTCCCAAGAGATTGATTTGGGGAATGATTTTGATTCCATGCTGTTTTGATGAGGCAACAAGTTTTTTTACCTCATCGCGGCTCAATGCAACTTCATCCCGTAGCTCAGGATGGCTCTCAAATTGGTAATTGTAATCCACTCTCAAAACCAAGGTATTGATGTGCCGGGGTGCAAGTTCTTCATGGATAAACTTGACAAAACGATCGACTTCATTGGGTTTTGGGGCGGCAATGGCCAAGCCCCTTATGGGCAATTCATCTTGGGCCAATCCCTGAATTGAATTGAAGCACAAAAGGAAAATCAAGAATGGAAGGATATTTTTCATGTTTCTTAAATTAATATTAAATGTATTTAATGCCAATAAATCCTCAGTTTTAATCAAATCCAATGATGTATAACCTAATTTGACTACTTCCGACTTCGGTCTTCCGTCTTCTGTCCTGTCTGTAGTGGAATTTTCGTTTCCTGGCAAAGAAGCTATTAACCATATTTTAAACTTTCAATCTAATCTTTTTCTTTTCCAATAGACCCGTTATCAAAATAATGACAAAGGCATATAACAGGCATTTTATTATTCCGACTATTCCCGTTCTCAAAACCAAAGGAAGCGAAAACCCTACAATGGAATAAAGTGCATAATGGATATAAGGCAACAAATAAGCGGTCAAGGTACTTGTTCCACCAGGTTTGATCAAGTCAAACCAAGAAGACTTCCCCTTTTTGTCCACTAACCAGATCAAACTTGCCAATACCAAAAAAGCTAACCCTGTACAGATGGTCACCCAAGAAGGCGAGGCACCGATTTTATGGATTCCCCAAAGTGGTCTTGTAACAAGCCCAAAAAGGATTAGGATAACTGTGGATGATCCAAATACCAACCAATAGTTTTGGTATTTGCCTCGGGAAAGGTAATTCTTGTAATACATTCCTCCGACTACCCCAGCCATGGCAAAAGCCGGATTGGAGCCGTCACCTGAGATCCAAAAATAAGGCTTGATGAAATGGAGAAAATCCAGCCAGCCTAACTTCTCGGCAGAATTGAAAAAAAGAAAAAACAGGAAAAAAGAAATGTATACCAACATACTTTCCCGGAACGCAAGGTAAACCAAAGCCGAAATGAGGTAGGCCCATCCGATCAGTCCAAGTATCCCCCACCAATGAAATTCCATCCAAGTTGGGTTTTCAGGCGAACCTCCCACATACAGAAATGCCAAGATCGCCAAAAGCAAAATCCCGCTGAGCTGTAAAACTGAGTTCTTTTTTTTGTTCAGATAAGAAGAATAATCAAGCCATATCAGAAAAAATGCGATGGTGATCAAAATCTGCCAAATGGGTTTTGGAAGCAATGCATCAAAATTGTTGTAATTTTCAAGATTGACATGGAATACACCCATAGTCAATAAGGCCAAAGTCCTTAAAAGGATATGCTGGATTGTCTTGGAGGTACTTTCTCCTTTTTCTACCCTTCGGGAAATGGCAAATGGGATAGACAAACCTACAATCACCAAAAATGCCGGAAAGACTGTATCCGCCAAACCCAATCCATCTTCATTGGCCGAGACGTGGCCTATCCAAGCCGGAATCCCTTCCAAAGTCCAAAGGTCATTGACAAAAATCATCAACAACATGGTGATTGCCCTGAATATATCGATAGAAAAGATACGCAAGGGCTTTTGAAAAGTGGTTTTTGGATTCATTTATGACAGCTATTCTTAAGTAAATGATTTTGACATAATTTTTAACTTTAATTGGGTGCAAATTAAAAATAGCCATTATTCCATAGGAATTTCAATAAATGCATTGTTTTTGTAAACCAGGTAAATGGTTGATTTAAAAGGAAAACAATCCCTTTAAACAGGTTTTTTTGGATCTTTAAAATCCTAACAGATAGCATTTTGGTGGAATGAATTATAGTCAAACTTTGTTAACTTAACGTAACCATTTAAACTTGAGCCATTCCATTTTGGCTCAAACTAATTTAAAATCTATGGGCCATCTTATGAATTCAATATCGATAAACATCAAAAAAGGACTCAAAACCATTGAGCCTGCTGTCATGTTATTTTCAGGAACTTACCTTTTGATTCATGGAATCCAAAACAAGAACTTTTCCCTAGGTGCGGCAGGTGGGCTGTTGTTATTCAGAGGGGGAATGGATCTTGGAAAAGTAATTGAGGAAAGTGAAATGCAAAAAGAACTCGAAACCGTCAATCAGGAAATCAAAAAATGACATGGATTGAGTTCAGTTTGATCTCAATGTTCAACTAAATCCAAGCCTCATTTTTGACAAAGATTCTTCAGAAGGAGTACAAACGTCCCTTTTTTCATCTCCTTCTCAAAGTAGCCGCTTTGAGTTGAATCTCTTTTGACAATAATCGTCATGAGCTTACATGCTTTGATCTGATTGATTTGTTTTGGCTTTCGGATGCCATCCAATATTTCGATCCCTTCCATCCAACTTGCCCAATCAAAATTTACCAAAAGACTGGAGGTATTGATATCCATTTGCATTTTTGGCCTCAGCCCGTCAAAGTCAACATATTTAAGCAAGGCCTCTTCAGTGAGTTCAAAAGGCACAGCTTTCTTGATCCGCCGAAACTCCTCCTCCATTTTGGGAATAAAATACGACAAAGACTGAATTGCTTTTTTCCCGGCTTCAGACTCAATATAAGATTCTATTTGATCCAAGGGAGTGAATTGGGGCTTCATAAAAAATAGTAAGGGAGAAATTTGAATGGCTATTCAATTTACAACTTTTATCGGAATTTGAATGGATTTTAAAATTATCCATTGACAATGCACTCCTTTATTATGAAGGGTTTTTTCAAATTTTGGAATTTTGGACTCACATAAAAAATTCCAGAACAGAATATTGCTCCAAGCAAATGAAGGATCAAAATCATATGCTTGGAGCAAAGGGACTTTTAAAATGATTATTTCCCGAACTTTCCAAAAATCCAGTCATCGGCTTTTTTTCCCTGCTCCGGATAAGTCCAATGGCCTGTCTCCGGTACGACAAACACATCTTTTGAAGCCTTGATTTCATTGAAAGCGGAATAATAGGAAGTCGGAGGACAAGTGTCATCATTGTATCCCCAAGTATAAAATCCCGGAGTTTTAAGAATTTTTGCAAAATTGACCACATCATAGTAGCCGACGGTTTCAATGACCTCAGGCTTATTAAAGTACTGAAGGTTATTGCCTCCAAAGACATGTGGCCAACCTCCTGCCCTGCCTTCGAGGTAGCCTGTCATATCACTCAAAGCCGGATACATGGCAGTGAGGTATTTGATCCTTGGATCCAAAGCCGCTGTAATGATCGACAAGGCACCTCCCTGACTTCCTCCTTGGATGCCAAGGTTTTTACCGTCATATTCAGGAAGGGAAACCAAAAAATCCACTGCACGGATGCAACCTAGATATACTCTTTTGTAATAGTAAAGGTCTTTGTCCCAGATATTGAACATCCAATAGCCATTTAAAGCCGCTGAACCGAGGTTGTTGTACACTTCGGGATTCATGTCAATCGGAATGCCGTGGATACCGATCTGCAAAGTGATCGCTCCCCGGACAGCCCTATTCATATCACCGGCATAAGGTCTGATGCCCGCACCGGGAACCAATAAAATGGCTGGATATTTTCCTCCCCCTTTTGGGACGGTGAGTACGCCATAAATTCGGCTGTTTCGTACATTTTGAAAATTGACATGATAGACATCAACCTGATCTGTGCTTCTTTCAGGTTGGTGGACCATCTTGGCATCCATCGGGATTTTGGCAAGTTCAGCTTTTCCTGTATTCCAAAACTCCTCAAAATCCTTTGGCATCTTTACTGTAGGTTTGATTTTTTCAGGTTCAAACCCAGCTGTTCCGATTCCTCTGTATTCCTTTCCATCAATAGTCGCAAATACCTCACACCTGAGGAATCCGGGATTTTTCATGGTGAATTTTTCAATCGTAGCTTTGCCGTCTTTCAGTTTTAAAGAGCCTTCTTTGATTGGCTCCATCTTTTCCTCCTTGACCACATAGCGGACATTCTCGACGGATACAGGTCTGCCGGATTGGGTGACTGATACATAAAATTCCACATTTTGGCCTGTTTTATAAGTCCAATCCTCACGGTCAGGAACAACTGATATTTCAAGAAACTGTCTTGGGATCTGGGAGAAAACTTCAGAGGAAAGGCTGAAGAAAAGTAGTAGCAGTATTCCGTAAATGAAATGTCTGTTTGGTTTAAGAGTTTTTTGGTTCATTGTCAGATTGGTTTATAGAATGAATATACTCTGAAATATGCAATTTTCCATCACGAAAAGAATCCTGTACTTTCTCCTGGTTGGCGTTGAATGTCATAGGCACTATGCGTTTCCGCAACAATTGTAAGCCCTGAATTCTTGCTACTCGCTTCATTAAGCTATTCCAGACTCTCGTCCCTACCTTTTTATTCAGTAGAATTTGTAATTCAAATTAGCTACAATTTTCTCGGTATGGGCGATTAGATGGTCCAATTGCATTCCGCTATCGTGGATGGAAAGGATAAAAGGGGCTGTTTCCTCACCCAATCACCTCCAACCTTTCCTTCAATATTTTTGAATACAACTCTTTGAAATCTTCCGAAAGAAAACTTTTTTGAATCATTTCCAACCAAGGGGATTTTGCCTGGTTCATTTTGTAAAAAATATTTTCCTGTTGTTTTTGATCATTTTATTTTTTATGACAATGATGAGGAACCGTTCTAATGGCTAAGGCAGCACCGAAGCGCGGC
>NZ_CDSBKL010000247.1:0-6232 GCF_977115555.1 Aquiflexum sp. | reverse complement strand
TGCTACCTCAGACACTTTGGTTTCGGAGTTTATATTAACTTTTGACATAACATTTTTATCAAAGAACCACAACGCCGAAATGATAGCCAAATCTTCATTTGTCTCTAATAATTCAGGATTATTTACTAAATCAATAATTTCAAATTTTTCTGAATAATCTTGGCCAAACTCTACATAATTAGCTTTTCCGGTCAATAAAAATCGAAAAAAAAAAGCGGGACCTATTCGGTCTCGCTTTTCACGGTTAGTTCTATTTCTTCTCCTGAGTCGTCCAGGAATTTGTACTCCGTCACCGGGAGTGAAGAGTCTTTAGTCAGCTTTACCCACTTAAAGTATTTGAAAAACCACCTTACTCTCTGAGATATGACTCCATGCGTGAAAAACGCATACAGGTAAGGGTGTAATCCGATCTGGATGTTGGAAACATTCTGGATAGTAGCAATATGCTCGAGGTCTTTTTCCAATTGATCAGCCACCAAGATGGAGGCCTGAATCTTTCCTGTGCCGTTACAAGCTGGACAGGTTTCTTTGGTGACAATGTTGACTTCGGGTCTCACACGCTGCCTTGTGATCTGCATCAGACCAAACTTGGTCAGTGGCAATACGGTGTTTTTAGACCTGTCATCCTTCATCTCTTCCCTCATGGCATCATAAATGGCCTTTTTGTTATCGGCCTTTTTCATGTCGATGAAGTCAATGACAATGATACCTCCCATATCCCGGAGGCGAAGCTGTCGTGCAATTTCTTTTGCCGCGACCAGGTTGGTTTTTAATGCTGTTGTTTCCTGATCACTTTCTTGGTTTGACTTGTTTCCACTGTTGACGTCTATGACGTGGAGGGCTTCGGTATGCTCGATAATGACATAACCGCCCTGTGGAAGACTTATCGTCTGACCAAACAAGCTTTTGATTTGCTTTTCTATTCCAAAACTTTCAAAGAGCTTCGCTTTACCGTTGTAAAGCTTCACAATTTTTTCCTTTTCAGGGGCAATAGATCTGATGTAAGACCTGATTTGATCATAGGTCAATTCATCCTCTACGGTGATTGCATCGAATGATTCGTTGAGCAGGTCTCTGATGATAGAGGAAGCCATGCTCATTTCTCCAATTACTTTGTCGCGTCCTTTGGCTTTAGCCAGTTTTTTCATGCCTTCTTCCCAGGTCGTCAGCAGATTTCTGAGGTCTTTATCCAGTTCTAATACTGACTGACCCTCTGCTACCGTTCTGATGATGACACCAAAATTAGCCGGCTTGATTGAGGTAATTAAGCGTACAAGCCTTTTCCTTTCCTCAGCACTCCGTATCTTTTTGGATACGTTTACTGTATCAGAAAATGGGACTAATACCAAATAGCGACCTGCGATGGAGAGCTCACACGATAGTCTTGGGCCTTTGGTAGAGATGGGTTCTTTGACCACCTGCACCAAAACCTGATTTCCTTTAGTCAAGACATTGGAGATTTTTCCAAGCTTTTCTATATCAGGTTCTTTCTCAAATCCTTTAAGATTCAAGTTGGGATAATTATTGTTGCGAACGAGTTTTGTAAACTTGTTGAGGCTTGTGATTTGGGGACCCAAATCCTGATAATGCAGGAAAGCATCCTTTTCATAACCGACATCAATGAAGGCGGCGTTGAGACCATTGACAATTTTACGGACTGTACCCAAATAAATATCTCCGACTTTAAACTGGTTTTCACCACCTTCTGAGTGGATTTCGACCAGGTTTTTGTCTTTGAGAAGGGCAATTCGACTACCGTTCTGAGCAGAATCGATTAATAATTCTGTGCTCAATCGTGTCTGTTTTTATATGATGTAAATGAACGTTTAGTGTAAAAACTCAAAAAGAAGAAGTGTATTACTTCTTCTTATGTCTGTTTTTTCTAAGTCTCTTCTTACGCTTGTGCGTAGCGATTTTGTGTCTTTTTCTTTTTTTACCGCAAGGCATAGTTTTAAGGATTTAAAGTTGAACAATAATTTATAACCTCTCAAGGTAACCCTCCACACTTGCCAAAACCATAGGGTCTTTGCTCATGCTTTGAACCAACTCGAATTGCTGTTTTGCTTTGTTGTTTTGCTTGGACTCGAAGTAGCTTACGCCTAGGTAAAACTGACCTTGAATATTATCAGGATGGTTTTTAACCAATTCCTCAAATCTCTCTGCAGCTCTTTTGTACTGACCGGACTGCATGGACAAAACTCCCATATTGAAGAGTCCATCTTCATTGGTTGGATCTTCTTCCAATACCTCCCTCAGCATGGTGATACCCTGCATCGGATTGGCTGAAGAGACGTAAGTCATTGCCATTTTTGTTTTCAGGTCCAGTCTTTTTGGATCTTGCTCCAAAACTTTGGTAAGGTAAGTACGGGTTTTTTCTGCAAGAAGAGAAACTTTTTCTTGGTCTAAGGCAAAAGTATAAGCTTCATAGTATGCAGCTCCAGCTTTTTCCCAGCTTTCAGGTGTTTCAAGTTTTGTAGCAGCCCTATCAAAGGTGTATGCTGCGCTGTCAAATTTGCCTGCATTGATGTAAAGCGAGGCGATTTCATCTGACAGTGAGGCAATTTTTTCCTTATCCTCCTGTTTTTCCAGATCAATCATCAAGGTATTCAGAACATCTCTGTCCCCGGCATCCATCGGTGTATCATGCATTGATTCTGCTGTGGCAGGCGCAGAAGATTGTTCTTCAGTGATTTGGGTATTACCCTCCTCATTATCTACTACCACACGCGGAAGGAAATACAATACAGCAATCGTGGCTACCCCAAGGATTATGACTAGAATTTGGGATTTTTTCATAAGGAAAAAAGCACTCAGGATTAATCCTGAGGTGCTAGTTCTTTGATTTTTTTACTGTTCTTGATTTTTTCAATAAACACTTTAGAAGGTTTGAAAGATGGAACAAAATGCTCATCGATCACGATCGCTGTGTTTTTGGAGATGTTTCGAGCAATTTTCTTAGCTCTCTTTTTATTTACAAAGCTGCCAAAGCCTCTAACATAAATATTATCTCCCTCCGCCATGGAATCTTTTACCACTTTGAAGAATGCCTCAATTGTCTGAGTTACATCGTCTTTTTGAATTCCGGTTTTGTCCGAAATCTTGGTGATTACTTCTGCTTTAGTCACTGTTTAATGAATTTAATTTATTACGGAATAAGCTTAACAACCTATTAACCAACTATTTTTGGGACTGCAAATTTACAGGAAGCAATCCAATATAAAAACAAAATGCCCAAAATTAGATTGAAATGTTTAACATTGTCTTAACACCATAAATGCTTTGATTTTGATTTACGATCCGTTTGTCAATACTTTATTAGAGTGGTACCCCCATAATAAGCGTGAATTACCATGGAGAAACACCAAAAACCCATATATCATTTGGTTGTCTGAAATTATTCTCCAACAAACAAGAGTGGCCCAAGGTCTACCTTATTTTGAGAAATTTTTGGAAAACTTTCCAAAAGTAGAGGATTTGGCAAATGCATCTGAGGAAACAGTCTTGCGGCTTTGGCAGGGCTTGGGTTATTACAGCCGCGCAAGAAACTTGCACCATTGTGCAAAAATCATCAGGGATAATTACGGAGGAGCTTTTCCCGATTCTTATCAGTCCCTGCTTCAACTCAAAGGTGTAGGCACTTACACTGCAGCTGCCATAGCCTCATTTGCTTATGATGAACCTGTAGCGGTTGTTGACGGGAATGTCTTTAGGGTACTTGCCAGGTACTTTGGCATTGCTACAGACATTGCGGGCAATCAGGGAAAAAAGGAATTTGAATCATTGGCAAATAAACTCATTCCAAAAGACCGACCAGCCGAATTCAATCAAGCCATCATGGAATTCGGAGCGCTGCAATGTGTCCCAAAAAACCCTGATTGTAATCAATGTCTAATGAAGTCCGGATGCTTTGCTTTCAAAAACGACTTGGTAGATTCACTTCCTGTCAAAATCAAAAAGTTGAAAATTAAAGAGAGGTATTTTAGATATGCTTTTATAATATGCGAAGGTGATGTCGTGGTAAGACAGAGGAAAGAAGGTGACATTTGGCATGGCCTTCATGATTTCCCGATTCAAGAATTACCTGAACAATCAGAAAGTCAAGATGAGATGGTTCTTTTGGAAGATTTAGGAGATTTTATGACAACTTCTGTCAGTAAAACTGTAAAGTGGTACAAGCACATTCTTACCCATCAAAGAATTTTCGCCAACTTTGTTACGGTGATTGTTAAAATTGAAAATAAAAACGCACTTCAAGTTTGGGCAAAACAAAAAGGATTCCAGTTGATAAGCCTCGAAAAGCTGGAGGAATTGGGAAAACCAAGATTGATTGTGAAGTTTTTGGACGATCAAAAATTATCATTAAATTAAAGACAAACTTTTCGTTAACAATATAAACAAACATAAGTATGGCTGGAGTTAATAAAGTTATTTTAGTAGGAAACTTAGGGGCAGATCCTGAAGTGAAGCATTTGGAAGGCGATAAAGTGGTAGCAAACCTAAGGCTTGCGACCACGGAAGCTTACAAAGACAAATCAGGAAACCGAGTTGAAACCACGGAATGGCATGATTTGGAGCTTTGGGATGGTCAGGCCAAAATAGCTGAGCAATATCTTAAAAAGGGAATGCAGCTTTTTGTAGAAGGAAAAATCAAATCCGATACATGGCAGGATGACCAAGGCCAAAACAGAAAAAGAACCAAAATCAGGGTGTTGAGTTTTACCATGCTTGGGGGAAAACCTGAAGGTGCCGGTGCACCTTCCAATACACCAAATTACAGCACAAACACCAATTCAAATAAGCCCTCCTCGGTGAGTGAACCACCGATGGAAGATGATGATTTGCCCTTCTAAATCAAAAAGTTGAAAAATTTCTCAGTATTTGATTAATTTTGCATTGATCATATTCTGGAATTAATGGACGACCCCTACCCGAGTCTTATATTACTGGCTGAAATCGTTGAGGTTTCAGCCGGTTACATTTTATTTAACTCAATTACTTTTATTTTGCTTTTGATCGCCTCAGGGTTGGTTTCTGGCTCAGAGGTAGCCTTCTTTTCTTTGAACTCTGAGGACATTTCTGCATTTGACGAAAAGGTAGACTCTCGGGTTACCAAGGCCTTATTGTTAGTCGAGTCTCCAAAAAAACTACTTAGTACTATCCTGATTCTTAATAATCTCATCAATATCGGCATTGTAACGCTGACAACATTTATTACCTGGAAGTTTTTTGGGTCCAATGCAACAGGCATTCTTGTTATATTAGTCCAAACCATAGGTGTCACCTTTGCCATTGTTTTCTTCGGTGAGATTGTACCAAAAGTGTATGCAACCAAGGCAAAAATTGAGTTTTCGCTGATGATGGCACCTGTAATTTACTTTTTCTCTGTTTTGTTGCGACCATTATCTGCATTTTTGATGGCAATCAGTAACGTGGTAGAAAAGAGGATCGTCAAAAAAGGATATTCGCTTTCAGTTGATGAACTCAATCAGGCATTGGAAATAACCACAGAAGACACTTCCGAGGAGGAAAAGGACATCCTCAAAGGAATTGTAAACTTTGGAACCCTCTCAGTCAAGCAGGTCATGCAATCAAGGATGGATATCACCGCTATTGAAATTGATATGGATTTTCATGAGCTGATGGATAAAATCAACAAAAGCGGTTATTCCAGAATCCCTGTTTTCAGAGAAACCATAGACAATGTGGAAGGGATTTTATATATCAAAGACCTTCTTCCTCATGTCGATCAGGATGAAAATTTCGAATGGCATGCCATGATACGAAAGGGTTTTTTTGTTCCTGAAAACAAAAAAGTGGATACCCTTCTCAAGGATTTTCAAAAGAAAAGAGTCCATATGGCAATTGTTGTGGATGAATATGGAGGAACTTCCGGATTGGTAACTTTGGAAGACCTGATTGAAGAAATCATTGGGGAAATCAATGATGAGTTCGATGATGTAGAAGATTACTACTTCAAGGAAATCGATCCTTCGACTTTTATTTTTGAAGGAAAAATTTCTTTAAATGACTTTTGCAAAAAGCTTGAACTTGATCAACAGTTATTTGATGAAGTCAAAGGGGAGAGTGAATCCTTGGGTGGCCTTTTGTTAGAAATCAATTCCAGCTTCCCAAAGAACGGAACCAAAATAACCTTCGAGCAATTTGAATTTACCATTCTAGCTGTCGATACCAAAAGGATAAAAAAAGTAAAAGTCAGGATTCTTGGCAATGA
>NZ_CDSBKL010000246.1:0-6248 GCF_977115555.1 Aquiflexum sp. | reverse complement strand
TTTCATTTTGGCAAATATCGATTCCACTATTCGTTCAAGTGACTTTTTTTTCTTCACAAAATATGCTCCGGGTTCATTCAGAACAAATTTTGCTTTAACAAGGATTAGGTTTAACCTAACTTTGATATTCTCAAGTTGTGAAAACTTTTGATCGTATTTCAAAGCTATTGTATCAAACAAAATAAGCTTATCGACTTTTTTGCCCATAGCTTGAAGTTGTTGGGCCATTTCATATGCGACATTTCCGCCAAAGCAATAGCCGGATAAATTGTACGGCCCATTTGGATTTTGTGCTATCATCAAGGAAATGTAGTAGGTGGCCATTTCTTCAATGGAGTTGTTCGGTAATTCTATCCCATCCAAACCTTTCGGCTGGAATCCATAAATAGGTTGGTCATTCTCAATGTATTTTGCCAATCTATAATAAATAGAGGCCGAAGACCCAACTCCATGGACAATATAGAGTGGTGCTTTACTTCCCGATGTTTTTACCTCCAATAATCCGTTTTGGACAGGATTCTTGTTTTCTATGGCTTTTGCCAGTTCTGCGATATTGGGATTTTTAAATATCTGGTTAATAGATAGTTTTAACCCGATTTCTTTTTCAAGCAGTGACATTACTTTTACTGCAAGTAGAGAATTTCCCCCCAATTCAAAAAAATCAGCCTCAATGTCTATTGCCTCTTTTTTTAATGCGCTGCACCAAATTTCAGAAATTGTCTTTTCAAGCTTTGTTGTAGGGGCTTTATTCTTAGAGATATTTTCTATAGGCTTCGGTAAATTTTTTCTGTCAATTTTATTATTTGCTGTCAAAGGGAGATTATCCAGGATTACAATGTTACTAGGAACCATGTAATTCGGTAATTTCTTCTGAAGTTCTTTTTTGATTTCAAAAACCCATTCAACTTGGTCATTAGGATGGATAGGCACTTTGCTCACGACATATCCTACCAGACGTTTTTGTCCAGGGACATCTTCTCTCAAAATCACCGCAGATTCTTTGACACCGTCTTTTTTATTTATTGTGGACTCTATTTCGCCGAGTTCGACGCGATATCCTCTGATTTTGACCTGATCATCAATCCTTCCCATATATTCAATATTACCATCGGGAAGCCATCTCGCGAGATCGCCTGTTCGGTACATTTTGGCGTTTAAGTCCGGACTGAATGGATTTTGTACAAACTTTTCAGAAGTGAGGCCAGGAAGATTCAGATAGCCTCTGGCTACAGTTTCTCCTGCTATACAAAGTTCTCCAATGACATTTATTGGATTGAGCTGCTTGTCTTTATTGATGATGTATATTTTTGAAAAATCTATCGGTTTTCCAATCGTCACTTTCTCATGGGGAGATTTGATTTCGGCGACAGAAGCCCAAACTGTGCATTCAGTAGGACCATATTCATTATAAAGAGCAGCGTTCCCGGACTTTTCAAAATGAAGTTTTACCAATGATTCATCAAGGTTTTCTCCTGCGACGATCACTTTTGAAAAAGATGCTTTATCCAGCAGATTTTCTTCCAATAAAAACCTGTAATAGGAGGGGACGCAGAGGATTGTTTCAGTCTCATTGAGCAGTTCTTTGATATGATGAGGGTTTTTGATCAATTCGCTCTTGCATAAAATTAATTTTCCCCCTGTGGTGAGGGTTCCAAAGATTACAGGTACTGAGGCGTCGAAAGAAAAGGAAGGGATTAATAATGCAGATGAAGTCTTTTTGTGATATGATATTCTAGCCAACAAAAAAGCCATCAGACCCCTATGTTCAATCATTACACCCTTTGGTTTTCCTGTGGAGCCTGAAGTATAAATGACATAAGCCAATTGATTTTGATGGATTCTCAATGGAATTACCTCTTCAGATAGTTTTTCTATTTCAGGCCATTCTTCATCCAAAACGATTAATTCTCCTACTTTTTGAAGCCTTGTCTTTAGGTCAGAGGTAGTTATTATCAAATTCGCCTTGGTGTCCGAAAATACAAATTCGATTCTTTCATCAGGGTAGGTTGGGTCAACAGGCACATATGCTCCACCTGCTTTTAATATTCCCAAAATACCGATGATCATTTCAAGAGAACGGTCAAGGCAAATCGGAACCAAGCTTTCAGGTTGGAGATTTTTGTTAAGGAGAAAGTTAGCAAGCTGGTTGGACTTCTCATTTAATTCGAGGTAGGTGAGTTTCTTACCCTCAAATTCCACTGCTAAGGCATTCGGGGATTTTTCTACTTGTTCATGGAATAAATCCAGAATAGTATTTTGGTTTGGAAGTGTTTGAATTAATGAATTGAATGATTCGGACAAAACAATGTTCTCCTTGTTTGATAGGATTTTTAATTTTCCGATTTCTTCGTTGGGGTTTTCAATGATTGATCTCAAAAGTTGGATAAAATGATCAACAAAGTTTTCAATGGTTTCAGGCTTATAAAGATCTGTGTTGTATTCTGCAATGCCCTTTATGCTTGTGCCAATTTCTTTAAGCTCAAAAGTCAAGTCAATTTTCGATGTTAAGTTTTCATATGAATCTTCCGAAACATCGGCATCATTTAGGCTTAAATGGTTTTTAGGTACATTTTGCAACACAAAAAGAACCTGGAACACAGGGTTTCTGCTTAAGTCTCTTTCTTGGCCAAGCGCATCTACTACCATTTCAAATGGTACTTTTTGATATTCAAATGCCTCAAGGGTTGTAATCCGGATATCTTTGAGAAGTTCGGTAAAGCCCATGTCTCCGGACAGACCGGTTCGCAGGGCTAATGTGTTGACAAAGAATCCTATTAAATCTTCGGTTTCATGACTTTCTCTCCCAGCTGTAGGTGTTCCTACACAAATATCCTCCTGACCGCTATACCGATAAAGGAGTGTCTTGAATGCAGCAAGCAAAGTCATGAAAAGAGTTGATTGATTACTGTATCCCAATTCCCTCAATGGAGATACAATAGAATTATCAATTGAAAAACCGTAACTATTTCCACGGGTACTCTGAATCGCAGGCCTTGCAAAATCGGTTGGCAGCTGAAGGGGGGGTACGTTTTGGAGTTTGGTTTTCCAGTAGTCGATTTTATCCCTGATTGAATCACTTTTCAGGAAATTTCTTTGCCAGATGGCATAGTCAATGTACTGAATGGGAAGGGGGGGCAATGAAGCCGGAGTTCCGCTGACGATGGCCTGATAGCATTCGGTGAGTTCTTTTCTCAGGATGTTTGCAGACCATCCGTCGGAAGCGATGTGGTGCATGGTGATCACCAGACAATAATCCCTCTGGGCTTTGGTGATCAAACAGGCCCTCATCATGTGGTCGTTGGCGAGGTCGAAGGGTATCCTGATCAGCCTTGTGATTTCATTTTTAAGAAAGTCGGGATTATGCAAATCCATCCTGTCCAGCTTCCAGAGGTCTTTGCCTAGTACGGTCTGGCAATCGGTCCCGTTCTTTTCGCTGATTATGGTCCGGAGTGCTTCGTGTCGGTTGACAATGGTTTTGAATGCTTCTTCCAGGGCAGGAATGTCGGGTTTTCCTTTGATGTTAAAGATCAGGGGAATGTGGTACTGGATGCTGCCTTCCAGCTGATGGATAAACCAGAGACTCTGCTGGTTATAGGAAAGCGGGATTGCTTCCGGCCTTTCCGCAGGCAGGAGAACCGGGATGGAGACGTTTCCTCCATGTGAAAGAATAATCCGGGCAAGCTGTGAAATAGTTGGAGCGGAGAAGAATTCGCGGATGCTGATTTCAGCAGCCATTTCTTTCCTGATGGCGGCGACGGCACGCATTGCGAGCAGGGAGTGTCCCCCGAGAGCAAAGAAATCATCGTGGATACCTACCCTTTGCAAGCCGAGGATTTTCTGCCAGAGAGCGGCAAGCTGTTTTTCGAGATCAGTCCCCGGTTCGGTGTATTGGGCAGTCCCCAAATCCCCTGCTCCGACCTCGGGCAGTGCCTTTCTGTCAATTTTCCCGCTGAAGGTGAGGGGGAGTTTTTCCAGCTGAAGCCAAAGAGCGGGCACCATGTATTCAGGCAGTTTTGACCTGAGGAATGCACTGACGGATTCTTTGTCGAAATCTTCTTCGCAGACCACATATCCTACTAGTCTTTTGTCTCCCTGTCCGTTTTCTTTTGCCAGGACCACGGCCTGCTTCACACCGGGGTGGAGGAGCAGTACGGATTCGATTTCGCCGAGCTCTATGCGGTATCCTCTGATTTTGACCTGGTCATCTATCCTGCCGAGGTATTCGATGTTTCCGTCGGGAAGCCACCGGGCGAGGTCACCGGTGCGGTACATCCTGTCACCGGGAACGTTTCTGAAAGGGTCTGCAAGGAATTTTTGGGAAGTAAGTTCAGGCCGGTTGAGGTAACCCCTTCCGACGCCTTTTCCCCCGATGCAGAGTTCGCCGGGAATCCCGATAGGGTTGAGGCCATTATCGGCAGACAGGATATAGACAGAAGTATTGTCGATGGGCTTTCCGATGCTTACCTTTTCACTCACCTCCATTTTTTTGAATGTGGACCAGATGGTTGTTTCGGTTGGTCCGTACATGTTCCAAAGGGTTCCAAATCCTACAAGTGTATTTTTTAATTCCTCTCCAAGGGCTTCCCCCCCGACCAGCATTTTGATGTTTCCTGGGTTTGTCCAGCCTGAGTTGAGTAACATTTGCCAACCGGATGGGGTAGCCTGCATGTGGGTAGGACGGACTTCTTCCAGTTTTTCGGCAAGACTGAATCCGTCCATGGCAGTTTCCCTGCTTGCCAAAAAAACCTTTCCACCGTTTACTAGAGGCAGAAAAAGTTCAAGATAAAAGATATCAAAACTGTAAGTAGTGACCGATAGAATACTTGATAAGGCATCGAATTCTACATTTTTCGACATACTTGCCAAGAAGTTAACCAGATTCCGGTGTTCTATCATTACCCCTTTGGGCTTTCCCGTAGAGCCTGAGGTGTAGATGATGTATGCAAGGTTTTCGGGCAGAGGCAAAGTTGATATTTCATCAGAAGGCATACTTAGAATTGCCTCTATTTCTTGGTCAATGATGATATGGTGTATCCCATCTCCGAAATTGTGGGCAGTTTTTGAAGAACATATGACAACATCAGCTTTGGTATCTTCAACCATGTGATCAATCCTGTCTTTTGGTAAGGCAGGATCTATGGGGACATATGCCCCACCTGATTTGAGGATCCCAAAAATGCCTATGACCATCTCCAAAGAGCGGTCAATGCAGATCGGTACAGGGCTTTCAGGTTTGATTCCTTTTTTGGTCAAAAAATGGGCAAGTTGGTTGGATTGGGAATCCAATTCTAAGTAGGAAAGTTGGTTTCCCTCAAATTCTACCGCAACAGCATTTGGGGTTTTTAATACCTGGTTTTCAAACAGGTCTAAAATAGTTTTACCTTCGGGTAAAGGTGACTCGGTATCATTGAAGGATTTAAGAAGTAAAAACTCTTCCTCTTTGGGGATTAGGTTTAAGAGTCCAAGTTTTAGATACGGATTAGCTAGGATGGATTGCAATAAAGCGGAATAATGCTCTGTCATCCTATTGATTGTTTCAAAGCAGAAAAAGTCAGTGTCAAAGGCGATTGTTCCCTCGATACTTCCCTCATTTTCTTCAAAGCAGAACAATAATGTCGAGTTAAAATCCTGAAGGTTTAACCTTGAAGACAGGTTATGAACATTGTTGGCAGATTTCTTTTGATAGTCGAAAATGACAGGAAAAAGTAAATTTAAATCCTTTTCATTTTTCAAATCTAAAAAGGAAGAGAGCTGATTAATAGTGATTTGATTTTTGATGGCTTCATCAAGATCTCTGTTTATCTTTTTGAGAAATATGTCAAAATACATGCTTCCATCAATTTCACTTCGAATAGGCAGTGTTTGTAAATGGAAAAAATTGTTATTTTTTGAAGTTAGATTTTCATCATCCGATTTCTCAATCGTTTTGCCGATACAAAAATCATTTTGCCCACAGTATCGATAAAGTAATACTTTCAGTGCTGCGAATAATATTAAGGATTGGGAAGGGGGTTGGTCTTGAAAGCTAGCTCCAATTTCATTAAGAAGAATTCTATCCAAAGAAATAGTCAGGTAATTTTTTTCTTCTGTTTTAGCCAAACTTCTTGAAGGGTCTTTTAACAGTTGTAATTCTTTGATTCCATCAAGTTTTTTAACCCAATAATCATTGATTAACCGAAATGATTCTCTCGTTGATTGTTTATTTGGTGGTTTTGAAATTGACATAATTTTGTTTTTCTGGGTGTTAA
>NZ_CDSBKL010000245.1:0-6273 GCF_977115555.1 Aquiflexum sp. | reverse complement strand
AATGTGTACCTCATTTAAGCCCTAAAAATCGCTAAAGTTGATCTTTTTCAACACTCACAAATTCCCCATCCTCGAACTGGTTTCCACTTTTCTCAATTTTTACCAAAAAATCAGGGTTATAATTACTATCCTTTGTAACCTCAAATTTGATTTTTAGAGCATACATAAAAGCTTTCAGTACAGTTTCTTCCTCCTTGTTTTGAGGATGTACAATGAAAATATCTTTAGATTCCATTTTCTTGATTATCTGTTTATCAAATTTAACGTATCTGCCCCTATTTAACAAAACCAATTCTAATCACCTTGAGATGAGATTAGGAATGTGGATGGTCAATCTGGATTTAATTTCCTTAGGATTTGTTTTGTAATTATTCACATCAAAATGAAGCTGTGATCGACAAAGTAATAGTCAGGTTTTTGCGAAAAGTGGGGTTGGCATATGGACCATATCTGTAAAATGCACCAATTCCCCATCCCTGGTACTGAAATCCTGATTTCTGCTTGAGGATATTGTTGAGTTCGATACCTGATTCCAAATACCCTTTTTCCATGGTCATGAATTCTACAAAGTCATAGAATTCAGGATTGGTCAATGTACCGATGGCAAAGCTTTGGTGGAATTTGAGTTGTGGTGCAAAGATCGCCTTTCCTGCTTTTTTGTAAAACAAAGGACCTGTCTGATGGGAATAGCTCGCATGCATACTCCTGTCAGAAAGGAATTCATACAGAAACATGGTCTGTAAATATCCCGGAAACGATAAGGCAAAGTCCAAGGCGTTCCTCTGTCCGACATTGATGCCATAACCTGTATTGAGGTAGGAAATCGGCAGGTTATCTCCCCAAATGCCATGTGCTGAAAGGTGGAATTGATTCAGAGAATTGCCGGAACTCCACTGGTGCTGAAATTTGAACTCAGTATTCCAAAAATCCACATTTCCACCAAAAGCATCGGGAATGGCTTTTGAGGCCCTTATGCTAATGATAGGATAGGACATTGCCCATGAAACCAGGTTGTTTCCAATCCTTGAGACGCTTTCACCCCCGACATATCGAAAGTCAATCCCTGTCTCTGTGGCACTAAAGACTTGTGGGAAATTGTCAGAAGGTACTCCCGAACCATAGTTTAATACATTTCTCCGGTTTTCTACAGATCCGAAAATTCCCAATCGGACACCTTTTAATGGCATCTGTGAGAATTCCACAGAATAGCGCTCCACTTCATCCATGCGATCCGCTAGGAAATTCCGGAATATATTTCCCGCAGAACTGAAGGAATTTATTTTTGGCAAAAGCGTTTTTCCCGGTTCGGAGATATCTTGACTGTAGTAAAACAGCAACTTTGAATCATACTTTTTGTCCAGTCTGAATTCAGCCCCTCCTCCATATTTCCACCTGTCATCTCTGAAGCCATACCTGAAATAACCCTCTACCCTGAAAAAATCAGAAAGCTTATCATTGGAAGAAAGACCCAATCCCAATCCTACACTTTCAAATCTGTTGACCCTTAAAATCCTATTTGGAATCAAATCCACCGGACCCAATGGAATTCTTCCTGAACTTAGGCTGAGCAGTAAGTTAGACCCCTTATTGAGGAGTTTTTTGTCTTTTTCAGGCATCTGATCAAATCTCACATAGGTCAGGTATTCACGGGAAGTGAGGGAATCCAACCTGAGAATTTCCCAATCATATTTATCGTTTTGTATGTCAAAGATAATTCCTACCGGGACGAACTTTGTACTCTTTTCCAAGTCATTGATGCTGACTTCAGAGATGAAAGTCTGGTTGGTAATTTTAAACGCCTTGCCCTCAAACTCAAACTCCGGGGAAAGGTAAATGCTGTTCAGTTGCTCGGGAAACCAATTTTTTCCATCCCATTTGTTTTTTTGCTGGAGCTCAAAGAGCAGGTTTGCATCCGGATCGGAGGGTTTGATGACCATGTTTTCCAAGGCAAATCGGATAGAAGAGATATACATCAAGCCTTTTCCCAATTGGTAGACTTTGCCTTCTTTGGGCTGGTAGCTGATGATATAGGAAGTGCCGATTTCATTTTGGATACTGTCCTCCAGAAAATAGTCGTATTTTCTGAGGCCATTATTGGAAAGGGGATTTACGTAAGGAACTTCCAGGATTTTGATATGGTCGGTATAAAATGAAAAAGGCTGAAAACTGCTTGATGCCATGGCTACCAAAGGGTTTTCAATCCCCGACATTTTGGATGCTTTGACCGTTTCATTTCTTTTTCCGGGTTTTTTGAAAACCACTTCTGAAAAACTTTCAGTCATAAAAATATGACCTCCTTGAAGAAAATTAGCTGTAGTGTCGTCCACCTCAGGCTGTTCATTCAGCCCGTCAAGGGTCATTACCATTTTACTATAGCTTGAAAACTTGTACGAATCGAGCTGGTCTGGATTGTTGCTATCTTTATTTGCTATTGCCTGACGGATGATGGGAAGGGCGGGGTTTTCGCCAGCGAGAATTTGGACTTCTCCCAACTCCAAGGTTATTGGGCTCAGAAATATTTCAGGTTTGGACCCTAGTAGGCTTTGGATTGGAATTTCCTGTGGATTGTAGCTGACATGAGAAATCACCAAAATGTCCATTTCCTCAAACGAATCGAGTCTGAAAAACCCCCTGACATCGGTGGTGGTTCCTTTTCTTTCTTTTCCTTTGATCTGAATATTTACAAAAGGAATGGGTTGTTTTGTCTTTTGGTCATAAACATGACCACTGGGGATGGATTTTTGCCCAAAAGTAGAAACTTGAAATGAAAGGAATAAAATAACCCAAATTAGTATGTGGCGAAATTTCATGTAAAGAATCTTTGAAACTACTTATTATACCCAAGCCTTAAAAAAAATGTTTAGCCATTTACACCAATGCAGGAATTGAGTGATTGGTTCTGTGATCAGGTTGCTGTATCCAATTGGTCCATGATTTCGGGAACTGACTTCCATTCTGCCAACCCGATCAACCAAACCCAAAACCTGAGTTGTAGACCGGGATTGGTTAAGCCTTTGGCAAGAAGGGAGATGGCCTTGTCTCTTTTTTGTATCGATCCGGCTTTGTCTTCCGAATTCCGGTATTTCCTGGCAAATTTCCAGGCCCCATCACGTGCAAGTTTGATGCTGAAGTTCACGAGTATCTCTTCTTTTCCTTTGGCAAACCGGATAAACTTATTGAAAAATGGGGACATGTTGCCGATATTACTTTTTACGTTATCTACCAGTTCTGCCAGTACATCGTTGATTTTGTTGAAGTCGTTTTCAAGTGAAAGTAAATCTTCCCCTTCCATGGTTTCCACGGCAGCGATTCCAAGGTCAAGGTTGATGTGGGCATTGATACCTAGGAGCAGGTGTTGCAAAACCAGGTGTTTTGTTTCTTTAGTTGCCCCAAAAGCCCATGCCCATGACTCGGTGATTTTTAGTCCGGAATTGTAGCCATCATAGGCGTCAATAAACCGCTTCGCAAAAATTACATCCAATTTTTCCATTCTTGGATTGTCTTCAAATTCTGAATTGAGGATGCCTTTTTTGATCCTGATCGTAACCTGTCTGTACAGGACTGCAAAAAATCCGATCCTGTTGTTTTTACTTTTGCAATCGGCCACAATCTGATCCATTCGGGCAATCACTTCGTCGATGGTATTCATTTAGGCATTTGCGATTAAAGATTCTAAAAAGTCACCCACATAAAAGGCGACCAAAGCAGCTAAAAAGCCCAATAGGAGTGTTTCTGCTATGCTTTTTAAAACATTGGTCTGATTGACAAAGCTCTTCAACCATCCTACTGCTACAAATGCAAAACCGGTAAATACACTTGTCCATAAAAACAGGTCTATGCTAGTTTCTCTGACCAAATCATACACATACACCATCAAAGGGATAAAACCCACCAAGATAAAAGAAACCAAAGTTGCCAGCCCGATTTTGAAAGGGCTCTTGGAATCTTCTATCATGTTGAGTTCATCTTTCATCATTTCATTTACCCAACGGTCTTTGTCTGCCACAATGACATCCACCACTTTTTCCAATAATTCCCCTTCAAAACCCTTAGATTGATATATCTCTACGATCTCTTGTCGTTCCTTTTCGGGAATGTTTTCTATTTCCCAATATTCAATCTTTTTGTGTTTTTCATAGTTTTCTTTTTCTGATTTGGCAGAAAGATAAGCACCTACCGACATCGAAAAGCCGTCCGCAAGTAGGTTGGCAAAACCCAAAATAATGATGATCGAGGCATCAAGGTCGGCTCCTACGGCACCTGCCACCACTGCAAAGGTCGTCACCGCCCCATCAATTCCCCCGTAGACAAACTCACGGAGGTAATTTTGGATGTTTCCTACAAAACTGATTTCCTCATGGATTTTAGCTTCTGACATGGTTAGGATTCAATCAATATGGATATGTTGAAAATTTTAATTTCGTGTTATAAATATTCAAAAGGAGGTTTTTTTAAAGATTTTCAATCAAAAATCTTTTCACATTCTCTCCCATAATGGCTTTGATTTCCTCATCAGTAAATCCTTCCTTCATCAGTGCTTCGACAATAAGGGGTAAGCCGGTAATGTCAAACGGAACCTGAACATTTCCATCATAGTCAGAACCCAAGGCTACATGTTCGATGCCGACAAGGTTTTTGACACGCTTCATACAGGCCACGATTCCTTTGATCTCATCTTCTCCGACAGCCATGTCAAAAAAAGCAATCCCAATGATGCCTCCCTTGGCGGCCAGTCTTCTGACCTGATCATCAGACAGGTTGCGGGGGGAATTTAATACCGCCCGGATTCCTGTATGGGAAACCATCACAGGCTTGGAGGACAACTCCAATACATCATCAAACATCTTTGGAGAAGCATGGGCCAAGTCAATGACCATGTTCAGTTCATTCATCCTTTTGACTACGGACTTACCAAAATCCGTCAAGCCTTCCCCACTCATGCCGTGCGCCGAGCCTCCAAGTTCGTTGTCAAAAAAGTGGGAAGGACCAATAAGTCTTACGCCCGCGGCATAAGCCTTTTCTAGGTTTTCCATTTTTCCTTGGAGTGCATGCCCTCCTTCAATTCCCAAAAGTCCGCCAATGATGTTTTTATCTGTTTTTCTCAATTCAGCGAGTTTCAGCACATCCTCTTTTGATTTGATGAAAATGAACTCTCCATTAAAATTATCAGAAAATTCTTCCAGCATTCGGGATTGATAAAGCGTTCTTTTTATGAGACTGAACCAATTAGAAACAGGCCTTCCTTGGGCGATGTTGAGAAGAGTGATGTTGTCAGTAGCTTCAGCGCTGTTAACTTCCATGTTTTGTCCTTTTGGCGATTTGGAAACAATGGTAAAAACCTGCATGGCTACATTTCCTTCCTGCATTCTTGGGAAATCCACATGTCCGAATTCTGATTTATTGGTAAGGTCTCTTCCCCAAAGCAAGGCGTCGCAATGGAGGTCAGCCACAAATTCAAGTGAATTGAAAAGTGCTTGGGCTTCAGGGGATATTTTGTAAGGAGGAAGGATTTTGACAGGATTTCCTTTTTTCTCAATGATTCCCGGCACGACCATCGTTGCAATCCAATAGATTAAAAAGAGACTTATAAATACGATTAATGCTTTTTTCATAGGAAAATAGTGGTTTCGCTATGAAGATAATGAAAATTATGAACTGTGAAAATCAACTTTCTATGACCTCTTCCCCTGTTTTGGTGGGAATCAGGTTTTCAAATTCTTCCATAGTAAAAAGCCTTGACCTGATCAAAAACCGGATTCCCATCGGGATTTCAATAGAAAAACTACTTCCCCGGCCGGGTGTCACATCCAAGGTGAGTTCTGTATGCTTCCAGTATTCAAATTGGTCAGAACTCATAAAAAAATCGCAGCCATAGACTGTTCCCATCCAGATGTCACTGGCCCCAACCTTGAAGTCTCCCTTTTCGAAGCACATCGGAGATGAACCATCACAGCATCCGCCACTTTGGTGAAACATGAGGTCTGTTCCAAAGCGTTTTCTCAATGTGTCAATAACCTCCATCGCAGCCTCTGTAATCAGGACTCTTGGTAGGTTGGTATTTAGTGTCATGGTTTTCAGGGTTTATTTTTTGAGCAATTCGTCCATAGACCACAGTCCGTACCTGTCCGCCGTGGCGGAGCCTCTGCAAAGGAACTTCAGGCCGACTTTTTTTTTGGCTGGCGGCAAGGAACCACATACTTATTTACAATAATTCATTTTGTAAAAAATGAGAAGTTTCCTCCATTCAAAGGAAACCTCTCAAATCTCTGCCTC
>NZ_CDSBKL010000244.1:0-6285 GCF_977115555.1 Aquiflexum sp. | reverse complement strand
TGATTACACTGGTTCCAAGTTATTTCTTTATCAGAAAAGTATGTTTGAAAATCCCGCTTGAACCAAAAGTCGCTGAGGTGGAGATTGGAAAGACTTTGCCCAAGCCACCTTCGGTTTTCAATTCTTTTCTGCCGGTTATTGTGCCTTTGATTTTGATCATCCTGGCATCCATTGCAAAATACCCAACCAAACCTTTTGGTGAGAATGAATTTACGTCCGTTATCTTTTTTATTGGAAGTCCGGTTATTGCTCTGCTTCTTGGGGCATTTTTGTCATTTACGCTTCCTGCAAAGTTTGACCGCAAACTGTTGTCTTCCTCAGGTTGGATAGGGGAGGCCATGCTGATTGCGGCGCCTGTCATTTTGATTACAGGGGCAGGTGGGGTTTTTGGAAGGATGCTTCAAAATTCGGGTATCGGAGACATGGTAAGTTCCAATATGAGCAGTGCCAATTGGGGGATTTTCCTTCCTTTCTTGATTGCTTTTGCCCTTAAGACAGCTCAAGGTTCTTCCACAGTGGCCATGATTACGACAGCTTCGATCATTGCTCCTTTGCTAGTGTCTTTGGGTTTGGATTCAGAGACAATGCGGGTGTTTGCAGCTTTGTCCATCGGGGCTGGTGCGATTGCTATTTCCCATGCCAATGACAGTTTCTTTTGGGCAGTCACCCAATTATCAGGACTTTCGATTAAGCAGGGAAATCAGACACATAGCCTTGGAACGCTTATCATGTCTGTGACAGCGATTTCGGTGATTTATCTGATTACGCTTTTTGTATAAAGCATGATTGGATAATGCTCTAAAATCAATCATTTCGGAAAAAATTCTATCAGTTTAACAGATAAGGAAAGAGAGAATCTAAAACCTTAAAAAGTTTTGGATTCCCTCTTTTTAATTCTGCATTTTTCATTCTCAATTCTACATTATCTAGCAGTCCAGCCACCATCCACAGTCAGCATCGAACCTACCATATAGGTCCCGGCGTCACTTGCCAAAAACAGTGCTGCTCCCTGTATTTCCTTCAGATGCCCCCATCTTCCCAATGCAGTTGCTCCTACCACAAATTTCTTCCCCTCTTCCGTATCGGCTATCGGCAGATTCATTTCTGTAAGGAATGGCCCCGGGCAAATGGCATTGACCGTGATATTAAAGGGTGCCAATTCGAGTGCAAGCGCACGGGTCATCTGTACCACTGCTCCTTTGCTTGAAGCGTAGGGAGTCCTGTTCGCAAGTCCTACCAATCCGAGCGTACTTGCCATATTGATGATACTTCCCTTATTTGCGATCTTCATATATGGTACGACGGCACGGTTGCAAAGCCATGTTCCGTTAACATTGACATCCATTACTTTTTTGAAATCTTCCTCGCTCAATTCATCGATGGCTCCACGGATATTGATCCCTGCGCTGTTGATCAGGATGTCTATTCTTCCAAATATTTCCATGGCAACATTGG
Organism: Aquiflexum sp.; assembly: GCF_977115555.1. Lineage (NCBI taxonomy): Bacteria > Pseudomonadati > Bacteroidota > Cytophagia > Cytophagales > Cyclobacteriaceae > Aquiflexum > Aquiflexum sp. The sequence continues at coordinate 4,830 of NZ_CDSBKL010000244.1, read as the reverse complement.
CCATGGTTTCGGTCTGCTCTTTGGAAGATACATCAGCTGAAAAGGAAATGGCTTTGATGCCATAGGCTTTTTCCAATTCCAAGGCCGACTCAGCTGCGATCGCACCATCTCTTCCTACCAGCATCACATTAGCACCTGCTGAAGCCAAGCCTGCAGCCATGGCCAAACCAAGGCCTTTGGAGCCGCCTGTGATGATGGCCGATTTTCCCGTCAAGTCAAAAAGTTTGATTCCCGGCAATTCACTTACTGAAGTATTCATAGTATTTTTATCTTAAATGAATGATGATTTATTTTTTTGCAATCAGCCTAGCCCTAAATCATTTTTACTGTAACGGAGACTGGCGAGGACGTTAGCTTCTTCATAATCAAGCCGCTGCTCGGGCTCCAGGTTTCTCGTATAGGGCAATTCACCTGCAAAGGATTTTTCTCTGACCATTTTGAGAATTCCTGGCAATTCAGAACCTGATATGTTGTCAAAGGTGGCCCAATATTCCTCTTCCAGGCAAGGTATTTCCAACGGGTCACGGGTGATCATTTCAAGGTTGAAGGTGATGTTGGGATTGTATTTTTTGCAAAGCGCTACTCCTGACTTGAGGTCGACGATGCCTTCGCCCAAAGGAACTTCAGAAAGCAAAAACCCTTTGGAGTAGGATTTGACGCCCATATCCTTGATGTGTGTCGAAAAGGAATAGGGTGCCAAAAGGGCGATGACTTCATCAGGCTTTTCCAAAAGGGAAAGGTTGTTGCCAAAATCCAAAGTCACTCCCATCCATTCGCTGTCCAAGCCTTTGATGATTTCCACCAATTCAGCAGCACGCCAGTCTTTGTGGTTTTCGATGGCAAGTTTCATTTTATGCTTCCTTACAACGGGCTCAGCCAATTGAAGTGATTTTAAGGAAACAGCCTTAAAATCCAGAAATTCTTTTTCAGTTTTAAAGTTTTCATATCTCCTTCCTCCCAAACAAACGGTCCTCAAAATAGTGGCTCCGGCTTCTTTGGAAGCCATTACTTCTTTTTCAAACCTATCGAGATCCTCTTGGGATTTTGGCAAGCCAATGCTTCCTTCAAGATATAATCCGAGTTTTTCCCTTTGGTCCCTGACTTTTTTAGCAAAATCCGAAGTCCAATTGTTGACTCCTACCTGTACACCACCTGCCCCGATCTGATGGCAATGTTCGATGAGTTGGAGGGCATTTTCAAAACCCGGATATTTTTCACTCGGGACTTTGGAATTCCACCTTGCTCCATAGGAATGGACAACGATCCCCATCGAAACTCCCTCAAATTCCATTGAAAAAGATGGCAAAGGAAAAGCCATGGCCAAAGCCGCCAATCCTGTTTTTTGGAGAAAATCCCTTCGATCAGATGAAAAGGAGCGGATGTGTTTGTCAGTGGATTTCATTTTGGTCGATGGGTTTCTAGTTTGGTTGGAGGACAGATAAGGAATCGGTATGCTTGATAAGTTCAGGAGCTGTCCAAGGATATACCCTTCCCTGCGAAGTATGGCGGGTAGAGGAAACGGTCCTTCCCGAGATGGCAGGCGCTTGATTTCCCCATTCGTTTCGGATATAGGTCAATATTGCCGCAATCGAAGCATCATCCATTGTCGAATGGGCGGGCATGATGGGGAGGATTTCGGGGGCATCGTATTTTTTGCCTGCTACTTCCAATGGGCCCTCCATACCATGGAGGAGGATGAGGGAAAGCCTGATTTCATCGCCTAGAACCCATTCCGAACCCGTCAATGGTGGTCCCATCCTATTGACTCCGGCACCGTCTGAACCATGACAACCGGCACAGGTTACCAGGTATTTTTGTCTGCCCAAAGCAAATTGCTGCAAGCCTTTTTCATCAAGGGAATTGGCGGAGGCTTCCATCAATTTAGGTGTATATCCAGGCCACGAAAACATGGATTTAAGCATTTCCACCCTTGAAGGTTCAATCGGTAAATCGCTTCTCCTAAATATCGCCGGTTCTTTTTTCAATGCCAAAGGACCTTTGGAACGGCTGTTCGCAGCTTGGATTGCCATGCCGGTAAGTACTACCTCCTGTTTCCATCCAGCATCTTCAGATGATTTGTCAATAAGGATCATCAAGCTTTCCAATTCTCTTGGGTCTCTGTTCTTAACAATGGATACGGTGAGCATTTCAAGGAAAATCTCTTTTGAAGGGGAAGTGGTTTTCCAGTTTTCTGAGGCCCATAATTTTTGGAGAAAATCAAATTCCATATTGCCCAGACTGCTCATGACAGCATCTCTGATCAGAGGGTCGTCTCCAAACCGTGTTATTACTTTTCCTAAAACATCTGAAGCTTCTTTGGGAGGCAATACGGATGCACTCAATGCCAACTGCAATGAAAGATCAATAGGGGCTTCGTTTGCCATTACCATCATTTTTTGACCCAGACTTTCATGTAATTCCCGGGAAGCCAATGCGGGTTCTTCCAATTGCCTCAAAGCAGTTTTTTGGAGCAAAATAGACTTGTCTTCCAAAAGTGACAATAGCAATTCCGGATCTTTGTCTCCCAACCCTTCCAATGTCCAAAGCCCGTGGAATCTTCCTAGTTCGGTTTTTCCGTTCAGAACCAAATCCTTCAAATCACTCATAACTGACCGGCCTTCCCGCTCGACCAAAAGCCTCTGTGCCATGTCTCTGTGCCAGCCGTCAGGGTGGGAAAGACGCTGAATAAGATCCGCTGAACTCTCTTTTGAAAGTTTTGGAATCGGGGTTGGTTTCCAATCCTCAGGAACGATCCGCCAGATTCTCCCCATATGAACAGGTAATACCAAACCTCGCTTGAGCGTCTGTTCCCGCAAATAAGGAGTAACATAAGACCCGTGTTGTACCATTCCCCGATACATGTCAGCGATATACATTGCTCCATCCGGACCGATGGCGGAGTTTACGGGGCGGAACCGTTCATCCGTGGAAGCCAAAAATTCCTTTCCGGGATTTGGGTCAAAAGCTTCCAAAAGGAGGTCTTTTTGGACCACAACATTCCTTTTAACCAGGTTTCCGGCATTTTCACAGACAAAGGCATTTCCGTAATACTCCTTTGGGAACAAGGTACTTCTGAATACAAGGGGAGAACATGCTGAGGTAAACTCCAAAAGCCTCCCTTCCTCATCCAAAGTACCGGGGATATAACCCCTGTTAACAGCCGGATTGGGTCTTATCGGAAAAATCTTTCGGTCTATAGTCAGTCCATGGTCAATGCCTGTGGAAGGGGAGTGGTTTTTGTTTCGGGAAAGGTAATTGGCAGGAACAAGGTCAGCATGTAGCTGTGACCAATTGTAATTGTAAAACAACCTTCCCTGATCGTCATGGCTGATGCCCCATTGCCCGCGGGCTTCGGTGCTGTCCCGCAACCACTCTCCGCCTTGGTTTCTATACCTTAGTTTGGACTTCACGTTGTAGTACCAGTTGTCGATGTTTCTCAGCAGACCATTGTCAGAATGCTCCGGAATGCCATTTTGAGAATAAGTAGAATCCAATAGGACTTTTGAATCTGCCTTAAGATCACCATCAATATCCTGAGTAATCCAAAGGGAATTGCTTTCCGCAATCAATGCCCCGTTTTTGATCAATCCCAATGCCCTTGGCATCACGAGGCTATCGAGGTAAACGGTGCTTTTGTCCATGACTCCATCACCGTCTTCATCTTCCAAAACAGATATTCTTCCCACCGGATTTTTTTCTTCACTCCCATCTATGTCAGTCATAAATCCCCGCATCTCTACTACCCAAAGTCTGCCATCTTCGTCAAAAGTCAAAGCAATCGGGTCCTGTACCATAGGTTCAGATGCCACCAACTGGATTTTGAATCCCGGTTCAAGTTGGAAAGTAGCAAGTTCTTCTTCAGGGGATTTTGGGGGAGAGGAATCTTCCGGGATTGGATTCTTCTTTCCCGAACAAAAGCTCAGGAAAGAAGTCAAAAGAAGGAATGTAAATAGGCGTGAGAAATGCATGAATGGGTTTATTGCTAATAAAAGCAAAATCTGAATTTCCATCAATTCAAATCATAGCTTTCACCCAATTTGCAATTTATTCCCCTGATACACAAGCATGTTTTACAGAGACGGACAAAAAACGGATTGTTGGTAATTTTAATAAGTTGTTAGGGAAGAATTTGAATTCCTTGGATCCAAGACTCCGATTTTATAAGCTGTTTTTATCAATCAGGCACTCCACATTGGGATGCATCCAAAGGAATGATGCGGGACATTGTGTTGATATTTTTCTGTCCAAAATCTGTTTGATGGCTTCCTGTTTGCCTTTTCCGGTAATGAGGAAAATGACTTTTTTTGTCTGAAGGATGTCTTTCATTCCTACACATAAGCCATAGGCTGGTTCAGGTCCCTGAGACAAAGCCGGATCATGTTGAATGGTCGAAGGAGCCAAAACAGCTTTGTGAAAATCAGGTTGCAAAAAATCAGCAGGTTCATTAAAAGCGATGTGTGCATTTTTTCCCAAGCCAAGGATACAGATATCGAAAGGACCTTGATCAGCGATGAATGTTTCCATCCTTGCACATTCTGCTTCCACTTTATCAGCCGCTGTTTCAAATCCGGTATACCTGTTATGGGAAATTGCCAAGGGTTCGAGTAAATGCTTTTGCAGGTAAGATTCACAGGAATCGGGATGGGAAAGCGGAATGATTCCCCACTCGTCCATTTTGACTACCCGCATCTTTTCAAACATGGATTTGTTTTTTGACATCTCGGCATACATTCCTGTCGGGGAATTTCCGGTAGCGGCACAGAATAACAAATCCTTTTTAAGCTGAACTTCATCCATGATAAGTTTTGCAGCATATTGACTGAGGGAGTC
>NZ_CDSBKL010000243.1:0-6307 GCF_977115555.1 Aquiflexum sp. | reverse complement strand
CAATATCCTTGGAAAAACTCCAGAAACAGGTCCAATCAACAGGTTATGACTTGATGATTGGAGATGTATTGCAGGAGGATTTGGAAAAGATGCAGCTTGAAGCATATCATAAACTCAAGAAAAAAACGCTCTATGCGGGTATACTGGCTTTTCCGGTTTTCTTCATAGGCATGTTTTGGATGGACCTTCCCTATGGCAATTACATCATGTGGGCTCTGACCACACCGGTTTTGCTGATTATGGGGAGACAATTTTTTACCCAAGCATGGAAATTGGCAGGGCATGGACAGGCAAATATGGATACCCTAGTCGCCCTCAGTACCGGAATAGCTTACCTTTACAGTACCTTCAATACTTTTTTTCCTGAATATCTAGCCTCCAAAGGACTTGAGGTTCATGTTTATTTTGAAGCCGCATCTGTGATTATCTTTTTTATTCTTTTGGGAAAAACGCTGGAGTCGGGGGCCAAAGCCGGTACAGGTGCTGCTTTGAAAAAGTTGATGGACCTACAGCCAACAGACCTCATTGTCTTGAAAGAAGGAAAAGAAATTTCAAAGAAAACCTCCGAAGTCAGGAAGGGTGAAATAATATTGATCAAACCGGGTCAAAAAATACCTCTCGACGGTAAAGTCCTTGATGGCTCTTCTTATGTCAATGAAAGTATGCTTACCGGTGAACCGCTTCCCGTCCTGAAAGAAAATGGAGCTGAAGTTTTTGCCGGAACAATCAATGATTCCGGAAGCTTCACCTTTAAGGCGGAGCAGGTTGGAGGGGAAACTTTCCTTGCCCAAATCATCCAAAGGGTCAAAGCAGCCCAAGGCTCCAAAGCTCCCATTCAGAAAACGGTTGATAAAATCGCAGGGATTTTTGTTCCTGTCGTATTGGCGATTGGCTTGATCACATTCTTTATTTGGGGTTTTAGCGGGATAGAGGATGCTTGGCTGAGGGGAATGCTTGCCCTGATTACAGTGTGGGTGATAGCCTGTCCCTGTGCTTTGGGATTGGCGACACCTACCGCTATCATGGCAGCCATGGGCAAAGGCGCAGAATTGGGGATTTTGATCAAAGATGCAGAAAGTCTGGAAAAAGGGAAAACCATTGATACCTTGATTTTGGACAAAACCGGAACGATTACAGAAGGAAATCCAAAAGTCATCGGCTCGTTTTATGGTGAAAAATGGATTGAAAGTGACCCATCTGTCGTCAAAGCCATCGAATCCAAAAGCGAGCATCCCTTGGCAAAAGCCATTTCAGAATATTTTGAGGAAATCAATCCGGAAAAAAACATCTCGGATTTCAAAAGCGAAACTGGAAAAGGTGTCAGCGCAAAAGCCGGACATGAGATTTACCACATCGGGACCAGCAAGTGGCTAGTCTCACAGGGAATTGACATGGAAGGATCGCTTATGGAAGAATCTTCTGAAGCTCTGAAAGAGGGTGCCATTGTCGTATTTGTAGCAAAAAATGCTGAATTGGTAGCGGTATTCAAAATCGCAGATCCAATCAAAGCCACTTCAAAAAAAGCCATTCTAGAATTGAAGCAAATGGGCATTACCATCCATATGCTGACCGGTGACCAAACCAAAACTGCTGCCTGGGTAGCAAAAGAAACCGGAATAGACCATTTCAAGGCGGAAATGCTTCCTCAGGATAAAGCTGCTTACCTAAAGGATTTACAGGCTCAGGGAAAACATGTTGCCATGGCAGGTGATGGGATCAATGACAGTGAGGCGCTCAGCTTGGCCGATTTGGGTATTGCCATGGGAAAAGGAACAGACATAGCGATGGAAGTCGCTGAAGTGACATTGGTCCATTCAGACCTAACTCAAATCCCAAAAACCCTTCATCTGACCAAAAAAACAGTCCAAATCATTCGTCAGAATCTATTTTGGGCTTTTATTTACAATATTGTCGGAATTCCGATCGCCGCAGGAATCCTGTATCCCGCATTCGGGTTCTTGCTCAATCCGATGATTGCGGGAGCTGCCATGGCACTGAGTTCAGTATCCGTAGTCAGCAATAGCCTTCGACTCAGGAAATGACAATCGCTTTAAAAATCAAAAGGTATCCGAGTCTTGTCTCTTGTTATTACTTAAGATTTCTCAGTCGTACCTCCTTCGAAATGACAAGGTGAAGTCTTTTCCAATTTTCTTCTAACTTCCAAATTCCAACCTCGGAAATCGTAAATCGTACTCCTTAAATACTTCCTCCTTACTCCAACTACCTAGTCTCAAATCTCACGTCTCACATCTAATGTCTTCTAATATGAAACAGCAATTCAAAACAAATGTCAAATGCGGTGCCTGCGTGGCAACCATCACTCCTGAAATGGAAAAAATCGCTGCCGGTTCCTGGCAGGTTGACCTCACCAATCCAGACAGGATCCTTACAGTAGAAAGCGATAAAGAACCTGCTGAAATAATTCAGGCATTGGAAAGTTCAGGGTATAAAGGGGAACTGCTTTCCTGAAACAATTACCCCCCAAATTGCTTTTATTTCTTAGCTTTGCTGAAAATTTTCAATGATCAATTACCAACAATTTGTACTGGATAATGGCCTTCAGGTGCTCATCCATGAAGACCGGAGCACCAAAATCGCTGTATTGAATATCCTTTACAAAGTAGGCTCAAGGAATGAAATTGCCGGAAAAACGGGACTGGCGCATTATTTTGAGCACTTGATGTTTGGAAGCTCCAAAAATGTACCCGTTTTCGACACCGAACTGGAAAAAGTCGGAGGTTCCTGTAATGCATTTACCAATACAGACATCACGAACTTCTACATCACCCTGCCTGCGTCCAATATTGAAACCGCTTTTTGGTTGGAATCTGACAGGATGCTCCAGCTTAATCTCTCCGAAAAAACCATTGAAGCCCAACGCAAAGTGGTGATCGAGGAGTTTAAGCAAAGGTATATCAACCAACCTTACGGAGATATACATCACCATATCCGGGGATTGGCTTATGAAAGGCATCCTTATCAATGGCCTACCATAGGTAAAAACATCGAAGACATCGTCAATTACCAAAAGTCAGATGTAGAAGAATTCTACCTGACCCACTACAGACCCGACAATGCCGTCATGGTAGTGGCAGGAGATGTCACTTTGGAGCAAGTGAAATTTTTGTCTGAAAAATGGTTTGGAGATATCCCATCCGGTCAAATCCCAAAAAAGCCAATCCTTCAGGAATTGCCCCAAAAGAGTAAAAAAACACTGAAAGTAGAAGCAGATGTCCCTACCGATGCTTTGTATAAAGTGTACCACATGCCGGGAAAATTACAGGATGGATACCTAGAATCTGACTTGATCACGGATATTTTGGGTTTCGGGCGTTCTTCTATTTTGGAACAGCATTTGGTCAAAAACGGAAACTTGTTTGCTTCCATTGGCGCATATATCTACGGTACAGTTGACCCGGGATTGTTGGTTTTTTCAGGTAAAATGGAAAAGGGACAACCGGCTGAACTTGCAGAAAAAGCTTTGGATGAAGTAGTGGCTTCTTTTCTTACCTCCACTGTTTCCGACAATACCCTGACAAAAATCAAAAATCAGGCGGAGGCCATGAAAACCTATGAATCCGTTCAGCTGTTGAACCGCGCTATGACTTTGGCTTATAATGCCCATCTCGGTAATCCTGATTACCAACAGTTGGAATATGAAAAGAAAATCAAAATCCCTTCGGAGGAAATAATAAAGCAGGCGAATAAAATCCTTGTAGAAGAAAACTCTTCCGTCGTCTACTACAAAGCAAAAAATGGAAATAACTAGCTGTTTTTTTGTCTCATGTCTTATGTCTTACATTTCATGTCTAGTAAAATATGACAAATTTCAGAATCGGCTTCGGCTATGATGTACATCAACTCCAAGAAGGCTATGAGTTTTGGCTGGGAGGAATCAAACTGGAACACGACAAAGGGGCAGTCGGGCACTCTGATGCTGATGTGCTGATCCATGTAATCTGTGATGCGCTTTTGGGTGCAGCCAATTTGAGGGATATCGGTTATCATTTTTCAGACAAAGACCCAAAATACAAAGGCATCGACAGCAAAATCCTACTCAAAGAGGTAATGCAGCTGATCAGAAAAGAAGGTTACGAAGTGGGCAACATCGATTCAACAGTCTGTCTGCAGGTTCCAAAACTGAACCCACATATTCCTTCGATGAAGACATGCCTTGCTGAAGTGATGGTAACAGATATTTCGAATATTTCCATCAAAGCCACCACGACTGAGCAACTTGGCTTTGTGGGACGGCAGGAAGGTATTTCTGCCTATTGTGTGGTCCTGATCCATAAAATCTAAAGCATGGGAAGAGAAGTCAAAATCATCATTACTGAAGACGGATCACATTCCCTTTACCTCCCTGAACTGAAGGAATCTTATCATTCTTTTCATGGCGCATACAGGGAATCTATCCATGTTTTTATGCTTTATGGCCTGGAAGCATGGTTCATGCGCAATCCGGATAGGTTTCCAATCCGGATTTTTGAAGTGGGATTTGGGACAGGACTAAATGCATGGCTGACCTTGGTGTGGGCAGAACAATACAAAGTGCCGGTCTTATACCATACCATAGATCCTTTTCCTCTGGAAAAAGAGGTCTTCGAAAAGCTGAATTATACAGAAGTCGATACTTCAATTTACCATTATGCCCATTTTTTTAAGAAACTCCACCTGTCTCCATGGGATCAGGGATTGGTCTATTCCGAGTATTTCAATATGAAAAAGGACCAAACGACTTTAGAGGATGCGGTTCTCTACCCTTCAGATATTGTCTTCTATGATGCCTTTGCACCCAAAAAACAACCCGAACTTTGGACTAAAGAAATCTTGGAAAAAGTCGTGGACACGATGAATCCAGGGGGAATATTGGTGACCTATTCAGCTACAGGTAAACTAAAAAGGGATCTGAAGGAATTGGGACTGACAGTAGAAACCCTACCGGGACCTCCGGGGAAAAATGAAATGGTAAGGGGGACAAAGGGGTAATTGATTGGAAAATTGGAAGGTTGAAAGATTCAAAAATTGGAAGGTTTTAAAGTTGAAAAGTTATTCCTTTCCAATACTGATTGCTCCCTAAGCATCCTGCGGCTGAAAAATGCGACTGATCACTGTAAACTGATCACTCCTCTTCCTTAATCCGATCTTGTTTATTACTGCTATTCTCTCTTTTCTTCCCTTTTTTTTCCTTTTCCGGTTTAGCCTGCCCAAGGCCCAAACTTCCTTTCATGCCACTAAATGTGGTTTTCCACCAATAATTAAAAATGAATTTCTCTTTATCCCTTTCTTGGTATATCTTCCCTTCAATCGGTTTTCTGAGGTATCTCCTGGGATTGTTTGACCTTACGGCAAAAGAATTCAGAACAAAAGTCAGGATAGCATCCCTTCCTTTTGCTTTTTCGAGGGTTCGGTGATTTAACAAAATCAAGTGCAAATCTGAATACGAAAATGCCATCTGCCCTACAGCTTTGTCATTGTCAGCCACAAATGACCAATCGGCCCTGTTAACGGTTCCTCTTTTGACGTTCACAAAAGCATTGGTTTCCAGTATTGAATTTAAGGTCCGCATGTCAAACTTACCGAGCTGCGCATTGATTCTCATCGGATAAGGTTCCTCAAAAAACAAATGTCCCTGTAGATTCAGGTCTGCCACTCCATTCAACTTGGTCGTAGCCAATAAAAAGGATTCTTCCAAAGGATAAGGATTATCGCTTGTCGATAGATGAAAAGGATACAAGCCTGCATTGATATCTGTAAATAGCATCTCCCCAGGCACCATTCCTTTTTCAAAAAACTCAGCATACCTGATGGTCGCATTTTCTATGACGAAAGTATCCAATCTAAGTTCCAAACCTGCATTTCTCATCAATTCCTGAGGCATGGGACGGTATATCCCGGTTTCTCGAGGGTACCTTTTGTCCCTAAACATTGAAGCATAAATATCAGAAACTTTGAGTGATTTGGCAGCCAAAACTTCTTGTTCTAAAAATCTTTCATAATCAGGACTTTCCAATACCAATAAAGGAACATGGATATTCATCACATCAGTCTGCTTTCCTACGGTTCGGCCATATTGGTACCTGCCCACCCTAGGTATTAATTCAAGGTCATTGACCTTTATTTGATTCTTGTCGACTGAGATCAGGCCTATTTTGAGTTTGTTAAGGCTGTCTTTCAGAAGGATTTCATAATTGGGCAGAGAAAATTTGAACTCTTGTTTTAGAAAGGCATTTCTATCCAGCTTGTCAAGATTTTGCAAATCAACCTTTGTCCCCAAAAGCTCAAAATTGACAGAATTGAAATATTG
>NZ_CDSBKL010000242.1:0-6308 GCF_977115555.1 Aquiflexum sp. | reverse complement strand
GCGTTTGATTTTTATTTCAAGACAGACGTTTTTGATATTGATATCCCTTATTTTATTTTCTACCTGCAAAGGTCCCGGAGGCGTTAGGCTGATCAAATTGGGTCATGGACTAGGTGTGACGCATCCCGTTCATGAAGCGATGGTTTTTATGGCCAAGAAGGTAGCAGAGAAGTCTAATGGTCAGATGCAGATCCGGATTTATCCGAACCAACAACTCGGTACAGAAAGGGAATTGGTAGAATTGCTTCAAATCGGAAGTTTGGGCATGACTAAAGTTTCTTCGGCAACCATGGAAAGTTTTGCCCCAAGGATGCAGGTGCTTTCTATGCCTTACCTGTTTAGAGATGATGCTCATCGAGATAAGGTGTTAAAAGGGGAAATAGGAAAACAGTTGTTGCTTGATGGAGAAGATTTTTGGTTGCGAGGCTTATGCTATTACGATGCCGGCAAAAGGAGTTTTTATACTAAAACCAAACCGATTGAAAATCCATCTGACTTAGCTGGCTTGAAAATAAGGGTCATGGAAAGCAATACCGCCATCAACATGGTTAAAAGTTTTGGGGGGTCTCCAACGCCTGTTTCTTACGGAGAGCTTTATACTGCTCTGCAACAAGGAATCGTCGATGGTGCAGAAAACAATCCGCCAAGCCTTTATACCTCCAAGCATTATGAAGTCTGCAAGTTCTACTCCATCAATGAACATACTGCTGTCCCTGATGTCTTGATCGTAAGTACCAAAGTATGGAAACTTCTCGATGAACAGGAAAAAATGTGGCTTCAGGAAGCAGCAGATGAATCGGCTGTTTTCCAATATAAACTTTGGGCAGCTTCTGTTGAGGAATCCTTCAGGGAGTTAAAGAAAGCGGGAGTTACTATTCTTTATCCAGAATTAAAAGGCTTCAGGGAAGCAACAGAGGTGATGTATACTGAGTTGAAAACCTCACAGCCTGAATTATTTGAAATTGTGGATAAAATCAGGAAAGTAGAGTAAAAGCATTTGATCTGATTTCGGTTTTCTTATTGAGTCAAGGACCTATTTATTAATCATTCTTAATTTGATTTTAAAATACCAAAAATATTGTTCCCATGATGAATCATTTATTTAAATCCAGGTTGGACAAAGTGGTTGCAGGCTCTTTGGTCATTTTGATGGCTTTGATGGTATTGAATGTTACTTGGCAGGTTTTGTCTAGGTATATTGTTCAAAACCCAAGTTCATTTACCGATGAACTGTCAAGGTATATGTTGGTGTGGTTGGGAATGCTTGGAGCTGCTTATGTCGCCGGCAAGGACCAACATATCGCCATTGATTTGCTGCCAAGCCGTCTTGTGGGAAAATCAAAAATGAAACTGATGATATTCATCAATATCATTGTAGCGCTTTTTGCCTTTTCAGTGATGGTATTGGGAGGGATTAATTTGGTTTATATCACATTTATCCTCGGCCAAAAGTCTGCGACAATGCAGATTCCATTGGCATATATTTATACTATTTTGCCTGTAAGTGGACTGCTCGTGATTTATTATCAGGTTTTCCAGATTTCCAATCACTATAGACTATATAACTCCTAAACGATGGAATATATCAGCATCATCATTTTAATTCTTTCATTTGTTACGTTATTGGCAATTGGCGTTCCGGTAGCTTGGAGCTTGGGAATAGCTAGTTTTATTACATTGTTGGTTTCAGTTGCTGCAGGTCCTTCAGCCACTACTATTGCCCAAAGGATGGCAACAGGCTTGGATAGTTTTGCTTTGCTGGCAATACCGTTTTTTGTTTTGGCTGGAGAAATAATGAACCGAGGGGGGATTGCCAACCGCTTGATTGAATTGGCAAAATCATTAGCAGGAAGACTTCCAGGGAGTTTGCTTTATGTGAATGTGATTGCTGCCATGTTGTTTGGTGCTATTGCAGGTTCTGCGGCCGCAGCTGCTTCGGCCTTGGGAAGTATTCTTGGCAAAAGAATGGAAACGGATGGCTATCCCAAAGAACTTGGAGCCGCTGTCAATATTACATCTTCCACCACAGGATTGATCATTCCTCCATCCAATATTCTGATTGTGTATTCTTTGGCATCAGGAGGAGTTTCTATTGCAGCTCTTTTTGTCGCCGGATACTTACCCGGAATTTTCATTGGACTTATACTGATGGTTACTGCAGCTGTTTTTATCAAAAAGGAGAAATTGCCACCAGGAGATGGGGTTTCATTGAAAGAGTTTGGTAAAACTTTTTTAAGGGCTTTCCCTTCATTGATGCTTTTGGTAGTTGTGATTGGTGGAATTGTTGGGGGGATTTTTACCGCTACAGAAGCCTCGGCAATCGCTGTAATATATACTTTGGCCTTATCTTTTTATTACAAAGAGCTTAAAATTAAAGATTTGCCTTCCATTTTATTGAAATCTTCTGAGACTACTGCGATTGTCATGCTTCTGATTGCTACGTCTATGAGTATGTCTTGGGTGATGTCCAGCGAGGACATTCCTCAGGCAATAACAAACTCACTTTTATCAGTCAGCGACAACATAATAGTGATCTTAATTCTGATCAACATCATCTTACTAATTGTCGGAATATTTATGGATATGACACCTGCAGTACTGATTTTCACTCCTATTTTTTTACCTATAGTAACTGAATTAGGTGTAGATCCTGTTCATTTTGGCATCATTATGATCATGAATCTTTGTATTGGATTGTGTACCCCTCCTGTGGGTTCTGTGCTGTTTATTGGTGTTCAGGTAGCGGGAACTACTTTAGAAAAAGTTTTTGGGACCTTAATTCCATTTTTCATTGCCATGATTTTGGGATTGGTTGTAATCACTTTATGGCCTGGACTGACGCTGTGGTTGCCAAAACTTTTTGGATTAATGTAGAAAAAATCGGTGATATGGGATGAAATAAAAAAAGGAGGTTTAAACCTCCTTTTTTTATTTCTTTTTTTTAGGTTGATAATATTTTTGCGATTCTGAAATCATCCTCATCCACTTCTTTGTGGCCAACAATCGCTTTTGCAATCGGAGTAAATACAACTTTGTTGTTGATGATTCCTGCCATCACATCATATTTCCCCTGCATCAATCCTTCCACAGCAAAAACACCAAGCTTACTTGCCAAAACCCTGTCTAAAGAACTTGGTGCACCACCTCGCTGTAGGTGTCCTAGGATAGTGACTTTGATATCAAAATAAGGGAGTTCTTTTTTTATTTTCGCCGCTATTTCTACTGCACCGCCGCTTTTCCCACCTTCTGCAACAATGACTATGTTTGAGGACTTCATGGCCTTGGTTCTGGCTTTTAATCTTTCTACCAGTCTTTCGATCGGCATTTTCTTTTCAGGAATCAAAGTGGCTGCTGCCGCACTGCCTATGCCGGCATTGATGGCGATAAATCCCGCGTCTCTTCCCATCACCTCAACAAAAAACAACCTATCATGGGAAGTGGCTGTATCCCTGATTTTGTCTATTGCTTCAATAGCTGTATTGCATGCGGTATCAAACCCGATCGTCAAGTCAGTTCCTGCAAGGTCATTGTCAATCGTGCCAGGTAAGCCAATAGATGGGATTCCAAATTCATTGTAAAACAAATGTGCCCCGGTCAGGGAACCGTCTCCACCGATAATGACCAAAGCATCTATTCCGTGTTTTACTAAGTTATCGTAAGCTTTCTTTCTTCCTTCCGGAGTTCTGAATTCATTGCTTCTAGCTGATTTTAGAAATGTTCCGCCTCTTTCCAATACATGGGCTATATTCTTAGATTCCAGCTTTTTGATGTCGTCTTGGATCATTCCTTCATATCCTCTGTAGATGCCATACATTTCCAGTTTATAATAAAATCCTGCCCTGACTACGGCCCTGATGGCTGCATTCATTCCCGGGGCATCGCCTCCGGAAGTAAGCACGCCTATTCTTTTGATAGTTTTTGGTTCCATTAAAATTTTGAGGTTAATTGTTTGAACATGAGATCAGCTGCAGAGGGGTTGGTAGCAAGAGGGATGTTGTGTACATCACATATTCTCATTAGCATCTGCACATCTGGTTCATGTGGGTGTTTGTCTAAGGGATCTCTAAAAAAAATCACCATTGTGAGCTCCTTTTGGGCTGCCATGGCTGCGATTTGTGCGTCTCCGCCGATTGGACCTGAAAGGACTTTTTGAACTTTGATCCCTATTTTCTCAATGTGCGAACCTGTAGTACCGGTCGCTACTAATTCTATGTTCGAGTTTTGTAATTGCTTTTTGAAACCACTTAGAAAATGTACCATATCGGCTTTTTTTCCATCATGGGCAATCAAGGCTATTTTCATTAGGTTGAGGTTAATAGGTTTTCGGGGTAAATTTATGAAAAATTATAGCTTATGTCCTCAGTAAGATTTTATTTAATCTTTTGATCCCAATTTTTATCCTAATTTAAGGCTGTGGCGAAGTATTTTATTTTGCAAAGGCATTTAAATTGGGGGCATATATCAAATGGTTTTGTTTTTTTATTATTTTGCTCAATAAAATTTAAAAACCAAAACCATTTAATTTATGAGCCTAATAAAAGAATTCAAAGAGTTTGCCATGAAAGGCAATGTAGTCGATTTGGCGGTCGCGGTAATCATCGGTGGTGCCTTCGGCAAAATTGTATCTTCTTTTGTCAATGACATCGTTATGCCTCCAATAGGAGTCCTTCTTGGCGGAGTTGATTTCAAAGACCTTAGTATCATTATCAAAGAAGCTGAAGGAGAATTACCTGCTGTGGTATTGAGCTACGGTAATTTTATCCAGAATGTTGTCGATTTTCTCATCATTGCATTTGTAATCTTTATGGCAATAAAAGGAATGAACTCATTTAAGAAGAAAGAAGTCGAAGCTCCTGCTCCGCCTCCTGCTCCTCCAAGATCAGAAGTGCTTTTGGAAGAGATTAGAGACCTTCTCCAGAAAAAGTAACAAAAAAAAGCAGCTCAAAAGCTGCTTTTTTTAATTCCTCGTTCCTCCATCACGGCCACCTCTATTTCTCTGATACACTTGGCGGGTGAATTCCCTGTTAACTCCGCCAAGTTTTATAGCTTGCTGCGGCGATATGACTTTAGTGATCTCCTCCATAAATATTTTTTCTCTGTCAAGTAACTCCTGTTGGATTGAAAACCTTTTTTGAATGATTTCTCTCGCTCTCTGTTCTGTCAATTCCTGCATGGACTCACGGTTAAGGGATGAAACTTTTCCCATCATTATGGTACGCTCATCATTATATTGGTTAAAAAGTGGCCAAAATTTCTCCGCTTGATCAGGTTTTAAATCGAGCCTGTTGGTTATAAAGGCCACTCTCGCAGCCTCTAATTTCTCCTTATCATACTCTGTTGTTGGTCTTTGAGCGAAAGCTGTATTGCCAAGAAACAAGATGACAGCATATGTAAACAACATTTTTTTCATGATCTTTTCTAATTTTACCACCACTCTTCTGTTTCAGTATCTGATTGATTACTATCAATCGTTCCCCATTCTTCTTCAATTATTGCGTCTAAAATCAAATCCGGATTATCTGAAAACGTCAGAATATCTTCTGCTTCCCAATAACCCGAATTAATATACAAATCTATTTCCTGTTCCAGATTGGCTTCAAGGCTGTAATCTACCTGAACCTCATTTTTGATAACAAAAAAGAACACCCCAATCAAGACTATAGCTGCAGCTGCTGACATCTGTAAAAAAGACATAGTCCTTGTTTTTTTCTTTTCATTTCTTTCCAGAACACGGCTTGGGAGACCTTCGAAATAGCCTTCAG
Source organism: Aquiflexum sp. (assembly GCF_977115555.1). Lineage (NCBI taxonomy): Bacteria > Pseudomonadati > Bacteroidota > Cytophagia > Cytophagales > Cyclobacteriaceae > Aquiflexum > Aquiflexum sp. The sequence goes on along the minus strand of NZ_CDSBKL010000242.1, from coordinate 546 downwards.
GTGTTTTGAAAATATCGTTCTTTGGTAGATTTTCCATAATTTCAATCTGTTAGACATGCTTAATTCTCTGAGGTTTAGTCAGCGTGAAGTTCGTTTTCAATTTTTTTGACTGCATGGTGATAACTCGCTTTCAAAGCACCTACCGAGGTTTCTGTGATTTGACTGATTTGTTCATAGCTCAGGTCATCATAATACCTCATGTTGAATACCAGTCTTTGTTTGTCCGGTAATTTCAATAAAGCTTTATGTAGACGCTTTTCAATTTCTTCCCCTGTAATCAATCCTGACCGATCCAAATACCCAGACATCATTTCAAAATGATCTTCTAGCGGGAAGAAAAATCTTTTCTTCTTTTTTTCTAGGAAATTAAGACTTTCATTGGTTGCAATTCTATATAACCAAGTAAACAGGGAAGAGTTGCCTTGAAAGTTTTCTATGTTTCTAAATGCCTTGGTGAAGGTGTTTTGGGTGACACCATCGGCAGCCTCATGGATTATCAGCATTTTTCTGATGATACCATAGATTCTTTTTTGGTAGATTTGTACC
>NZ_CDSBKL010000241.1:0-6309 GCF_977115555.1 Aquiflexum sp. | reverse complement strand
TTCGGTAGAAAAGAATTTTCCCAGACCGGAAATCAACCCATAAACAAAGTCTGTGAGCCCTTTTCTTTTTGAGAAATAATGCAAATGCACTGAATTTCCATCTACATCAGATATTTGGAATTCGGGAGGAGTCAATTTGGGATACATCATCATCACCCTGTTGTGAAAAGCAGGTAGGTTGAGAAGAAAGGATTTAAAATTCTCTCCTCCGCTTTCCAGTAAGTAACCATAGTGGTTTTTACCGGTATGTAAAATCCACCATTCGCCAAATGACTTCAAGACTGCGGATAAAGGTATATCTAAATTTTCTGCTATTGTTTGTGCCAAAACAAAAGTAACATCGTCATCATAGCTCTCATTACTGATAAAATATTCAATATTTATTTTGCTTTGGATTTTGATCTCTTCCCATTTTTCTTGTCCAAAGTTTTGCACCACCAGTTCTTCGATAGATTTATTTACAATTCCGTACATAAATGTTTAATTTGATTTGATTTCACCATTTTTCAACATGTTGTAGATTTTGGATTTGCCAATGTCTAATTTGTCAGCCACAAGGACAACATTGTCTTCATACTTTTTTAGAAAATGGGTTATAATTTCTACCTCAAAAGCTTTTAGGGTCTTTTCTTCAGAGGAATAAGCTTTATTTTCTCCAATTTCATAGAAGGTCAGGTCTTCTGCTTTGATCTCAGAGGAATCTGCCATGACACAGGCGAGGTCTATGACAGCTTTGAGTTCCCTGACATTGCCGGGCCATGCATATTTTCTCAACTTGGCTTTTGCAGCATCACTTAGCTGCAATGCTTTGGTCTTATTGGCTTTTGCAAATTCTTCGATAAAATGCTTTGCCAAGATGATCACATCATTGTCTCTATTCCGAAGCGGAGGAAGTTCTATAGGCAGGCCAACGATCCTGAAAAATAGGTCCTCCCTAAATCTTCCTTGCTTCACTTCTTCAGCCAGATTTTTGTGGGTAGCAGTAATCAGCCTAATATCTACTTTTACAGGTTTGTTTCCTCCTACCCGCACGATTTCCCGCTCTTGTATGACTCTGAGAAGTTTGCTTTGGAGTGAAATGTCGAGTTCTCCGATTTCATCCAAGAAAAGGGTTCCTCCCTGTGCCTCTTCAAACTTTCCGATTTTGATTCCTGAAGCTCCGGTAAATGCCCCTTTTTCATGGCCAAAGAGTTCGCTTTCGGCTAATTCTTTGGGAATTGCTCCCATATTTACTGCTACAAATGGTTTCTTTTTTCTTTCACTGCTGAAATGTATCGCCTTGGCATACACTTCTTTTCCGGTACCTGTCTCCCCCGTAAGGGATACATTGATATTGGTATTTACCGCTTTTTGAAGAAGATTGAAGGTTTTTTTTATTGCATCGCTTTGGCCGATGATGGTATTTTCGAAACTGAATTTCTGTCCGAGCTGTTCTTTGAGTTCTTCCACTTCTTGCCGCAGGTGGATGTTTTCACGGATATGAAGGATTGACTTCCAAAGCTGTTCCTTAGTATGGTCATCTTTGATGATATAATCCCTGGCCCCTGCCTTTAAAAGTTCCACCGCCACGCTGATTTCTTCTTGGGCGCTGATGACTATTACCGGTATCTGTTTGTTTCGGGCTTGAATTTCCTTTAGTAACTTATCGCCTTTCATGTCAGGCAAACCGAAATCCATACAGATCAGGTCAGGTTTATGATACAGACTATTAAGTAAGTCCTTGGCACTGGTAAAAATCTCCAAGAGGTAATCAGGATTCATGCTAAGGTGATGGCGGAGAATCTGCCCATACCAAGGGTCATCTTCAACAATATATATTTTGAATTGGGAATTGTTCATGTTAGGAATCAATCATTTCTTTTACATATAAATACAATATTCCAAATTATAAGTTAAATATCCTTAAATAAGATTCAATGGGTCCATCTTTGTACGGTTTCCATTAAAAATAACAAAAACCCTGTATTTTCTTTTTCATTCAGGTTATCGTTTATCCATATTGATGGCAATAAAATCCTTATTATTTTGGCAATTTCCTCAAATTCCAGATTTATTTTCTATTTTTTTAAATGCAATTTATTACTTTATTTCATTGAATATCAGTATCTTAGTTGGAGATGTTTCAAAGTGATGGTTAAAAAGGATTAATCCTTGGTTTTCCCTTCCAAAATCCATTCTTCTACGATCCATTTACTTTTCAATAAAATTTTTATCCCAAAAATAAACCTGCCATGGACCCATTCCAAAAGAGAATCCAAAATCTTCAAAAATCCATCCGTACTACTGAAACAGGGATTTTTGATGTACCAACAGCCAATGCATTTCTAAAAAACCTAGGCATCCAAGTGCCGGAAACGGCAGATTTTACTGAACGCAAAAAATCCCTGCAAAGGTATTTGGGATTTAAAGGGAATGATGTCGACGGGATTGTCGGCACCAATACCGTTTCAAGATTGGAAATGCTGTACAGCCAAACGCTTCCTCCCATTCCTTTGGGGGCAAGTTTGATTGCTTCCAAAAGGTCATTGGATGTAATCGTGGAGTTTGAGGTTTCTTCCAAAGCCATTTATGAAAGAAAGTACAAAAGCCCGATTTTACCGGGCGAATACAGTGGCATCACCATTGGGATTGGTTATGACCTTGGCTATGCCTCTGCAGCTACTTTTGCCAATGACTGGAAGTCCGTACTCAGTAATGGAGATTTTAACCTCCTATCGGGAGTTGTTGGCAAGACTAATGTAAATGCCCGAAATGCTTTGACTGAGTCGGTGAAAAGGATATCCATTGAATGGGATGCTGCCATTGAAGTATTTTACACCAAGTCCATGCCGATCTGGGCAAAGAAATCACGAAGGATCTATCCGGGTTTGGAAAAACTTCCGCCTGATGTCCAAGGTGCCATCGTTTCCTTGGTGTACAACAGGGGTGACAGTTTGGCTATGGATGACAGGAGGTTGGAGATGCGGAATCTTGTCAGTCATATTGCCTCCGGAAACCTAAAATCCATTGCAGATGAGATCAGAAAAATGAAAAGATTATGGTCGGCACAGCAAAGTCCGGGGCTTCATAGGAGGAGAGATAGGGAGGCAGGCTTGGTTGAAAATGCCACTTTTGTCATCAAGCCGGAGGATTGTGTTTTTATTTAGGATGATAGTCGATAGACCATGGTTAATGAACGATAGTCCACAGACTACATGCGCCTTCATGACATTGATTGATCTTGGGAATAAGGGTTTGTTGTCATTTGTATTGGACTTTAAAAAACTAAATCAAGGAAAAAGCTAGGTTTAAAAACCAATTTTTGTCTTGGTCGCAATCAATTGGGAAAAGTAATAATGTCATCATTTTATATAGTGCTATCCACTGACAGCTACACAAAAGCATATACTATTATGTCTTCCTAAAAATGCTCTTTATTTTTTGAAGAAAATTGTTTTTGCCCTGTTGTAAAAAATGGAAAATAATCGGGATAGGGTCACTTATTCTAAATTTAATGGGGGTGCTTTGCCAGATAAATCTTGTTTTAAATATTAGAGCTTTGTCCTTCTTCCAATATTGTGTCAGTCCTTCTAAATTGACATATGTAATGTCTTTGTAAGGCTGTGGTTCGATACTTTTTTTCAGGGCCATTTGAATCAGCAGGTTGGGAAAATTAACTCCTGCCATCAAGGATGCTGTCAAGGAATTCCAAAACCTAGGGTTGATTTCCAAAACATGAAAAACTTCATTTTTAACATCAAAAAGCAAATCTATATTGGCAACTCCGGTCCAATTGAGGGATTTCATGAGTTTTTTTGCCATTTGAAATAAAGTATCATTGTGAACGAAATCCATTCCCATTTGAGCAGAAAAGGGAGTCGACTCCCAAAGGTTGCCTTTTTGAATGGTGAAAGCCAAAATATCTCCCTCCAGACATAGCACATTGCAGCAAAAATCCTCTCCTATTATAAATTCCTGCAGGATGTAGGATTGATGAAGACCATTTGTCTTAAAATACGATGCAAATGTTTCATGGTCTTCGAATTTGACTATCCCTTTTCCATTTCCAGATTTGAGCGGTTTGGCCAACAAGGGAAAATTTAGATTTAGCTGATCCTTGCCTTGTATCAATTCTAAGGTCAATGGAACTGTGTTTGGCCCAGAAATACCAATAGCATGGAGATGTTCAGCCAACAATGCCTTGTTACTCGCAATTGTAAAATCATGCAATGTGGGTAATGGCGCCAGCTTTTCACTGTTTTGTAAAAGATTTTTATGTTGGATTAGTGTGTGGATGGCTGTTTCCCAAATGGGCATAATCACATCGATCTCATATTTTTCCGTTACCGAATTGATGTTTGCGATCCAGGCTAACTCACTATTTTCTTCAGGAAAATACAAAAACCGGTGTATATGTCTCGAATACCGTAAAGGCATGTCCTTCTTTGTCGACATGACATAGAGCCTGATATTTTTACTCTGGGACATACAATTAAGAATCTTCAACAAAATGGGTTTTTCCCCATCAGGTATCAAAACAGCATGTATGTTACTTGGCTTTTTCAATTTGGTTATTGATTTTGGGTAATTTCTTTAAGCTCCACGAAGTTAAGGCATGATAATTCAGCAATCAAAAAGTATTTATAAAGAGAAATAAAGAACCATTGCTTTTGAACAACCAAAATCAGGCAAGGTCATTTTGTCCATAGTCCACGGTCGACAGTCCATGGCCATTCAATCGGACTTCAAACCTTGATTTATTAGGTTACAGGCAAAGAAGCAGATATCCATAAAAACATCCTATTAAAATTTCGATTGATAATCTAAATAAGGCAGGGGGCAGTTCTTCGAGAAAATAAACCATTCAGCAAATAATACCTTCCTTGGCGAACCACCACCTCTTAAGTTTGTTTACAATTTGAGCGCCAACAAGTTGTTTTTACACCTGAGTTTTAAAGTTATCCTACATACATTTCAATGAAGTACCTATTTTCGTTTTTCATTTTTGGTTTTTTTGCCCTTCAGGGATTTTCTCAGTCATTTAGTATCAAAGGTGCTGTCGTGATCGATGGCAAACAGGAGGCTTTGCCTTTTGTAAATGTGCTTCTTTTGTCCCCCACTGATTCTTCCCAGGTGACAGGAGCGGTTTCTGACATTGATGGTTATTTTGGCTTTGCAGGAATAAGTCAGGGCCAATACATCCTCAAGGTACAGTATCTTGGGTATATGGATTATTTCAAATCGTTTGACTTGACTTCCGACCTCAATTTGGGAAATATATCTATACGCGAAGTGGCGACTGACCTCAATGAAGTCGTCATCGAAGCTAGAAGATCTACAGGTACCCAAAAAGGTGATACGACGCTGTTCAATGCAGATGCATTTAAGACCATGAAGGATGCCAGCGCGCAGACCTTGTTGGAAAAACTTCCCGGTGTCAGTTCAGAGGATGGCATATTGCAGGCCCAAGGGGAAGCGATTGCACAGATTCTTGTGGACGGCAAACCGTTTTTTGGGACGGATGTAAAAACTGCCCTTCAAAATATTCCAGCTGAGATGATCCAAAGCATTGAGGTTTTTGATCAAAAAAGTGAAAAATCACAATTGAGTGGATTTGATGATGGAGAAAGGCTCAAAACCATCAACATCATCACCAAAGCCAACCGAAGGAAGGGACAATTTGGAAAAACAACGGCAGGGTATGGGACTGACGAAAGGTATTTGGTCGGAGCGAGTATCAATGCCTTTGATGAAGAAAGAAGGTTAACCTTCACAGGATTGTCCAACAATGTCAATATCCTGGATTACTCCAGCGATCCCAATGCACAGGACAATGCCAACCCACAGCAAGGGGTAATCACTACCAATATTTTGGGATTGAACTACACCGATCTGTGGATGGATAAAATCAAAGTCACCGGTAGCTATGTGTTTACCAAGAGAAAAAATGTAGGTGTGGTGGACAGGTTCAGGGATTTTGTCACGACAGATGAAACCGATAAATTCTACCATGAAAGGAGTACCGATGTCAGGGTAAACAGCCGGCATCAGGCAAATCTACGGTTGGAATATAACATTGACGAGAAAAACAGGATATTGTATATCCCCAGATTTTCGGCCAGGTATGAAACTGAGAATTCGGGTTTTACAGGGGAAACTGACGATGGTGTTGACCTGATCAATTCGATCAAGAACTTAAAAACAGGTTTCTACCAGGATTTTGACCTTTTCAACCGCCTGCTCTATTCCCACAAATTTGACAAACCCGGGAGGACGATTACTTTCAGGACCAATTTTCAAAAAGGATGGAATGAAGATGAATCTGACCGT
>NZ_CDSBKL010000240.1:0-6321 GCF_977115555.1 Aquiflexum sp. | reverse complement strand
AAAGCCATCATGAGAAGGCAGGACCAATTTATCCTTATCAGCAATAAAAATGTGGATTCGGTAAAATTCGAAAACCTCGAAATAGATGAAAAAAGAAGGAAAGTGCTCCTACACCAAAAACGCGTGGACCTTACACCAAAGGAATTTGACCTGCTGATGTTATTGGCCAAAAGCCCCGGAAGGAGTTACAGCCGGTCAGAGCTTTTGGAATTGATATGGGGATATGACTTCAGTGGGTACGAACATACTGTCAATGCCCATATCAACAGACTCAGGTCCAAAATCGAGATGGATGCCAACAATCCAAACTTTATCCTGACCACTTGGGGTATCGGCTACCGCTTCAATGATGAATGGTAGAATTCTTTTGACCATAAAAATATGATCCTATGAAAAGTTTCTATTGGAGAATTGCTCTGGCTATTACACTCGTGATGACAGTGGTGGGATTTGCCTACATCATGATCACGACCATTGCTTCCAAAAATTATTTTCTTGAAACCACCCAAAAACTCAATGCCTCAGTGGCGGAATACCTTGTCAAAGAAGCACCTCCATTCAAAAACGGAGAGGTCAACGAGGAAGCTTTGGGAGTAATCATGCATTCCATGATGGCAGTCAATCCGAGTATTGAAGTGTTTCTGCTCGATCCTGAAGGGGAAATCCTCTCTTTTGTGGTCTTGGACTCCAAAGTCAAACTCAAGCGGGTGGACATTGCTCCTATCAAAGATTTCATCTCAACAAATGGATCAGAATTTATCTTGGGAGATGATCCAAGGTCAAATGGCTATCAGACCATATTTTCTGCCACGGAAGTCATTGAAGATGGCAAGCTTTTGGGATATGTCTACATCACACTGGCGAGTGAAAAATTTGAAGATGTGGCAGCAGGATTGTTGGGAAGCTATTGGCTCAAATTGACCTTGAATTCCTTCTTGGTCACGATGGTTGTGGCCTTACTCATCGCCTTGCTATTGACCGCACTCCTGACCAAAAACCTCAGGGAAATCGTAAAAACTGTCAATAAATTCAAGGATGGCGACCTCAAAGCCAGGATGCCTGAACTCAAATCAAACTCGGAATTATCGGTTCTTGCCAGCACATTCAACCAAATGGCTGACAATATCCTCCACAATATGGAAGAGTTAAAAAATGTCGACAGCCTGAGAAGGGAATTGATAGCCAATGTATCCCATGACCTTCGAAATCCTTTGGCAGTCATCAATGGCTATGTCGAAACAATGATGATCAAAGGAGATCAGATCACAGTGGCTGAAAGGGATCTGTACCTGAAAATCATCAATGACTCCTCGGATAAACTCACCAAGCTTGTAGCTGATTTGTTTGAATTGTCCAAGTTGGAATCAGGGCAAGTCCAGTTAAAAATGGAGCCTTTCAAAATCCAGGAACTGCTTTTTGATGCGTGCATGAAGTATGAACTCTTTGCGAAGGCAAAAAACATCAATCTCATCGCCGATATTTCCTCTTCTCTGCCGGTCGTGGAAGCAGACCTCTATCTGATGGACAGGGTTATCCAAAACCTCATTGACAATGCCGTGAAATATTCCCCGGAAAATGGCAACATTACCCTCAAAGCTTTTTATTGCCAGACAACTTTCAAAGTCTGCGTCAGTGTCAAAAATACAGGTTCAGGAATTCCTCAAAAAGACCTGGATTCTTTATTCAAAAGGTACTACATGGTAGATAAGGAGAAAAAGGGAATTGAAGGATCCGGTTTGGGTCTGGCTATCGTACAGAAAATAATGGAAATCCATGATTCGACCATCAAGGTTATTTCTGATTCTTCGAGTTTTACAGAGTTTGTTTTCGAATTGGATCCTATGGAGAATATGAATTAGGAGACAATTAGAATAAAAAATTAAAACATGTTTTAGCAATATCCTCTGTTTTGCCGGAAGGAAAAATTATAATAGTAGTCAATTCAGGGACAAATAGGTCACAAAAAACAGTTGGAAAGTCCTTGTCAGGCAGGTAAGATTCTTTGGCAAAACCCTTAAAGTTCAAGGCTTGTATTGGTTGGTTTTGTCAAAAAACCGGACACAGGAAGGGTGATTCATTTCCTGTTTTTTTCCAAATATGCTACATAGAAAAATTTATCCTCACATCATTTTCGTCCTAACGCTATTTTAGATTCCTGCTTTTTTGGATATGGATTTTAGCTGATCCACACCTTCAATCCCAGCAGGAACAAGCACGAAACATTTTCAAATTGAAACCTTTAGCCTCAAAAAGCAAAAAAAAAGGAGATGAAAACCAGCTCCCTTTTTTGAGTAAATAAAACCAAACAAAATGTTATTCCAATAGTGCATTTCCAAAAGGAATGGCTGCTGCGCCGCACCAAATGATACCGTGGGTGAATTTTGGATCAGGACTTGACGCAAGTGGATAAAAATGAGCCCCTGCCCTGTTGGCCAAACCTAGCAATTGGAAACTTCCACTTTCATTGAGTCTAAGACTTGAAGAAGTCGAGAGATAAACAGTGACCGTGCCGGTGGAAAATTTGGTAGTGAAGTTATCACTCAGACTCACATAATATTTACCGGCTTGGTCTCTTACCAGCTGCACAGTTCCCCTTGTGCCAGCTCCGCTTTGATTACTCAATGTCCCGCTTTTGAGTACTTCGAGAGTACCGGGAACATCTGCTATGCTGTCATCTTTGGGGAGTTTCTCCTTTTCACTTTCACAGGATGAGAAAATCAACAGCATTATCACGAGCATTCTGTTAAAATTTGTCATAATCATTCTATTTATTGATGGATATTGGATAAGTTTCTGAATAAAATTCTGTCACGGGAATAGATGATTTTCCCTTTGTTTTTTAAGTCATTCATGACAGTGGTCACAGTTTGCCTGCTTGTATCTGCCAGTTTAGAAAGGTCTTCATGCGATAGCCAGATTTTGAGCAGGGTTTCATCACCAAATTTTTGACCTGCTTTTTGGGCAAGGCTTAGCAGTGCCTCTTTGATTCGATAGGCGGCATCGTTGTTTAATAACCTTTGATGCCTGGTATTCATTTTATTGTATTCTTCCAAAACCAAAAGAGAAAGATCAGCCATAGAATTGGAGACATTTTCGAAAAAAGTTTCTGAAAGTTTAAGGCAATGGATCTCAGTATTGTCGGATAGCGTGACCGCTGAATTTTTGTAATAGAGTTCCTTCTGGAATAATGCATTCCATTCGCCAAATATTTCCCCTTCGGTTTTGATATCCTGGATAACCTGATCTCCTGACTCTGACACTTCCATTAACTTTACAGAACCGCTTTTGACCATAAAAAGCCTGTTTGCCAAATCTCCCTGTGTGTAGATGGATTGAAATTTTCCAAAAGTGTTGAATGGCAAAAACATCAAGCCCCTTTGAAAACCAGGCTGATGGCCTTCATTTTCTATCTTTCTCTGGATCGCGTTCATTGTGAATTTGGTTTTAGGTTGTAATAAATACCAAACCCGAAAACACCGCCGGAATAAATGTTTTTCCTTTGGAAAAGAAAGTCATTATAATTCCGATAGGTCAGGCTTAGGTGGATTTCCTTGTGGATAGGGACACTTGCCCCAAAGGTGTAACTTGTATATTCCGTACCATCTCCCCTGACAAAGTCTGTGACTTCAGTGATTTCATCCACAGATGTCAGGCCATTTAGCCGGGCATTGACCCAAACCTTGTCAGCAATCTTGTAGCCCAATTCCACCCCTACCGCGATCTGATCGCTGAATGAAATTCCGTCATATTGGGTTCTGTAATTGTAGGACCCGAACAAGGATCCATAAAAAGGAAAATCTCCCAAAGCAAAAGAAGTAGCCAAAGTGGTCCAGACATTGAATTCCCCATCCCCACTCGGAAGGTTGATTCTTTCAAAATCATTGACCGTACTGTTGGCAAAATTATTGGCTCTACCGGTTGGGATTTCGGGAGCTACGCTGATGGCCAAAGGAAAGTACTTCTTCAGCAATGCATGTTTGAATTCCAACCTCAAATCCCCAAGGCCTGAGACAGTTTCGGTTGTTTCAAATCCATTAAAGTTCTGAAGAGGCAAATTGCCTATAATGGTAAATTTATCTGTGATTCCATATTCCCCATACAGGACGATGCTTTGTTGGTGGAAGCGGTTGGTGACCAGTTTCTCTCCATCAAGTGTGAAGTAATCTTTAGAACTAAAGGTGTAAAAACTTGTCTGAAAGAATCCTTCGCCCTCAGATTTTGTCCAACCACTTTGTCCGCTAACCTCCTGAACCACAAAAACCAATGCCAATATTTGTAATACTCTTAGACTTTTCATTTTGAGAGGATTTAAGCATCCCGGTATTGCCGGGATGATGGAGAGTGTTTATTGCAACCTTGCATTTCCAAAGGGAATACCTACAGATCCGCACCAAAGGATCACATGGGTATATTTGCCCAAATCAGTACCTGCAGGAATCCGGAAGAAGTTTTCACCAGCATTTCTCACAGGACCTACCAACAATAGATTAGGGTTACCATTCCCGGGGTCAGGGGTAAAAGTATCAGAGGTTGACAGGTAAACAGTCACTGTACCGGTAGCCAATGCTGTGCGGAATGCACTGTTGAATGCTAAAAAAACCGTCCCCTGACTGTCAGGGCCAATAGAAGCAGTACCAGTACTGCCGGCACCATTCTGATCTGTAAATGCTCCGGAACGCTGTACTGTAAGGGTGCCGTTTGGCAGTGAGGAATCGATGATGACTGGATCTGTGTCTTCAGAACATGCTGCAAAGATGATGACAGCTAGAAATAGAATTACTTTTTTGATGGTGTGTTAGATTTTGTTTGAGACAAAATTGCCCATGATATATCACAAAAAAATCACGAAAATGTAAAGGTTCTTTGAAGTGAAAAAAACCGTGAAAAACAGGTTTAGCCTATTAATTTGATCTCATTTCCTAATTCGTGGACCCTTCGAGTCAGTTATGTTTAAAAAAACAGAATCAGCAATAATAAAACCTTTAAATTTCATGAAATAAAAAAGACCCCAACCATTCCCATGAAAAAGAAAATCCTTTATTCATTCCTTTTGATCCTCATATTTGGATTAGGATACGGAATCAATTATGCCTGGAAATCATTTCCACTGATCAGTTCATATGGTTCTAAGATCATGTGCAGTTGCATTTTCCTAGCGGAACGAACCGAAAATTCAGTGATGAGTCAAGAATTACGGGCTTTCCCGATCAATCTCGGAGATTTTGAAATTGACAGGGAAGGGAAAAAAGTTATCGGGAGTGTCTTTGGATTGGCCAAAAGGGTGGCTATCTACCGTGAAGGACAGGGTTGTACCCTGTTGTCAGGAATGGATGAAAACGAGGTCAGAAATCAAGTTTACTATGAAGTCCCAAAACCCAATTGGAGTCAGGATACCGTAAGTTGGCCAAACGGCGATAGGCTCAACGATTCCATTTTGAACCTACCCCAATACAAGAAGATTCAGGATTTGATCGATATCGAATTCGAGGATTCGGTCAAAAAGACCCATTTGACGCATATGATTGTTGTGTTGCACAAAGGACAGTTGGTGGCAGAAGGCTATGGCAATGACCATACTATCAATACCAAGCATACAAGTTGGTCTATGGGAAAAAGCATCATAAGCAACCTTGTCGGCCTTCAGGTAGACAAGGGTATCATGGATTTGGAACAAAACAGTTTACTTCCTGATTGGACAGATGAAAGAAGCAAGATCAACCTAAAAAACATGCTTCAGGCCACCAATGGACTGGATTGGGTGGAAGATTATGGAGGAGTGTCTGATGCGACGAATATGCTTTTTCTCAAACCTGATGCCGCAGCCATAGCAGCCTCCAAGCCACTCAAGTACGAACCGGGAACATACTTTTACTACTCAAGCGGGACAACAAACATCATGTCGAAAATTCTCCGCAACCAACTTGGTGAAGAAGATTATCAAAGATTGCCTTACGAAGGTTTATTCTATAAAATCGGAATGCACAATACCGTCATGGAAAAAGATGCTTCGGGGACATTTGTCGGTTCTTCCTTTGTATTTGCTCCGGGAAGGGATTTTGCGAGATTGGGCTTGTTGATGTTGGGCAAAGGGAATTGGCTTGGCGAACAGATACTTTCGGAAGATTGGGTGGAATTTGCCACGACTCCCGGAACAGCTGCTCCAAGGGGTGAATATGGCGCCCAATGGTGGCTCAATGCGGGTAATCCAACCAACCCTGAGGATAAAATATTTCCAAGCTTGCCAAACGATGCTTTTTATGCAGGGGGGGTTGAAGGACAATGGATTTTGGTGATACCCTCTCAGGATCTGGTAATCGTCAG
>NZ_CDSBKL010000239.1:0-6379 GCF_977115555.1 Aquiflexum sp. | reverse complement strand
CAAGGCCTTTATCGCCAAGCAGCTTTCGGGATTTGTCACCCCCAAGCTGATGGGCAAACTCAATATCCTGGTTGGCATTGTTTTGATTTTCTTTGGTAGCAAATTGGTAAAGTTTGCCTGGGACAAACATGCATTGATGGGGTGAAAGACTCAATGAAAACGTAGTCAGTTATCCCACCTCCACATCAAAAGCCCCGTTCACAATCCTTCCATCGATTTTGACCTGCACCCAAATCCTGTAATTTCCAGGTTGTGGAAAGGAATAAGGAAAGCTGACCATGCTGTGGTCCTCATGTTCGGGATCATTTTGTTCCAAATGGACCATATTGCCCATCAAAAGGCTATCTCTTTCGGCCTCAGGCAAGCTGTTAAATACTTCGATAACCTGATCGATGCTGTCTTGGAAACTCAGTCCCGTCGGCAAATTTTGGAAGCCTATTTTGCCGGATTCAAACCGCTCGAGCAACATCTGCTGCGAACCCATGGAATAATTTCCGGTAGGGTGGAGATGGATATAGACTGATCCATCATGTTTCAATACCACCGCATGACCCATCATCCCAAGATAAGGTTCTAGTTTTGCAGGATTTCCTTCCGGATCAAAAAGCGCAAAGTCCAGGTTATAAAGTGTTCCGGTCTCAAATTTTTCTCCATCGGTTTCCCATACGGCCGAGTACCCGTCCGGCAGATCGGTTTTGATACCCGGTTTGCCACATACCATGATATCTCCATCCAAAGTGGTCTTTTTGCCTGAAATAGGATTGGAAAAAGTATAAGTATCATCCCGTCCCAAGATTGTTTCAGTATTTGATATAAGTTGGAAATTTGAATTTTCAGGAATGGAAAAATCCGAAACAATTGTTTCTGAAAACCCGGTGTACCTCGTGATGTCTGCATAGACATGGTAATCCCCCGCAGGGATTACAGGTAGTTTTACCTGGAAATTCAAAGAGTCAATCCGCTCAGGATGCAGGTGTGCAAACACATCCAAATCCCCTTTTCTGATCAAAAACAAATGCATCAACTTGCCATGGTCGGGTACGATGAAACTGAGTTTTCGTGTGGTTTTGCCTTGGCTGAGTGTATTGGTATCTATTTCAAGGTGGAGGTAATTCCCATCAGTTTCAGGATGAATTTTTGATTTTGCTTCGATCGGCTTGAAAAGGAAATTGTCATACTTCTCTGATTCAGAATCCCACCAAGTCTTTCCTCCCCAAAGGACCAACATCATGATCAATGACCCGATGGCGATGCCGTATTTCCTTCTTTTGTATGCAGTGGGATTCCTTTCATTGCCCGGATCGCTGATGCTGTCGCTCATAGCAGATGAAATGATGGTAACCATCAGGATTACCAAGAATATCCCTAAAATAGTCAAGGGAATACCCAATTCGGAGGTCATGGAATTTTTGGCGGTAGGCCATGCCATGACAGGAACGACCGCTTCAAAAGTTTCCCCATTGGCTTGCATGATTACCTGCACACTTGAAGTTCCTGAATTCATAAACCACAATTCCCCTTCATATTTACCCGGTTCTCCTGCTACCGCTACCATTGGGTCGGCTTTAGGTGTGCCTTTCAGACCTGCCGACCAATACACAGGGCGGACTTCCAAAGTGATATTTTCGGGATTTTCAGGAAGGATGATGGTCACCCTCGCAATTCCCGGGACGACTTCGGCAGGGATGATGTTGGCAAGGATCCGGTAAGGGCCTAAAAGACCTTCATAGATGACTCCGGGACTTCCGATATGGCTGCTTGAAGTACACCAAAGCAGAATAAGAAAAGGCAAAAGGATTCTTTTTTTCATGTCCTATCGCTTCACCTGCTTCATCCAATTGCCCCAAGAAAGCCCAACTCTTGAAGTCAGGATGCCTATACCCACAGCTATCGCTAAGCCTTTGATCAAATCCCAACCCTCAGTAGCGGAATAGAATTGGAACCTGAATTCGTAATCCGGATTGGCAAAATAGGGCCAAGAGAACCTGCCAAAGAACCAACCTCTTCCGATTTCAGAAATCAACACCTCAGAAAAATACCATTGGGCGGGAGTGAAAAAAAGGACAAATATCAAAGACAGGATTACTGCCAAAAGCCATTTATTCGAATTCCTCCATTTTTCAACGGCAAAGTCAATGACTATAGCAGGAACAATCAATAAGATGGGGAAATGAAAAGGTTGGAACCGTGTGATGTAATTGAAAACAGGACTCAACTTGGGTTCAGCCGGAAACAAAGGCATGATCCACACCATAGCTGCCATGACAAAGGTATAAATCAAGGCCATTTTGGTAGCGCCATATTTATAGGGAGAAGCAAAAGAGATCGAAATCAAAAACAAAGGAAACATCAATGCTGCCACCTGATAAGTCAAAACCTCATGCAGCATATTCAAAAAGAAATATTCAGACACCAAGGTATAAACCATTACCAATAAAAAACCGGAAGACAGGGCATACATCCATTGGAGGTGGGACTTGGTGCGGGGATCCATTTTTTCTCCCAATTTATTTTGGGCAGCGATCACGGAAATCATTGCCCCGAATTGGATCATCATCATTCCCAAACCCAAAAGAGCATGAGGAGGAGAAAGGATCTTCACATCAAGGCCGTAGGTATTGTGCCACCAATCATCAAAAGGGGCGGAGGTCAACATCGCAAAAGCTCCCCATACACAAAACATGGCTCCAAGCGATCCATGAAAAATCCCCCAAAATTTAATGTTTTGGGACTTTTCTTCCTTGGATCCCCAAAAGCTTGTCTTCAAAACTTTGATTCCTGAAAACACCCCTGCAATCACCGCACCCAAATAAATCAAAATATGGGGCGGAGAAAAAAGGCCATCCCTGCCCACACTCATGTGCCAAGAGATATCCCATTGTAATCCAACGGCAATACATAAGGAAGCAAAAACAGTCGCATAGACATAAGTAGGAATCACACGGGTAACCGTGGTGGTTTGGGATTGTACTGACTCTGTGAGGGTCGTGGAAGTGAAATTGTGGTTCATATGACGCTGATTTTGGCAATCAATTTAAATACAATCGGTTTTAGAAGAAAACATTTATCAGTTTAAATTATTTACCTGTCAACTGCCAACTGCGACTGCTAACTTCGACTGCCAACTGCGACTGAATACTGACCACTATTCTCTTATTCCCGGTCTGTAAGTATACCTCGCGTTTTTCAGTACGTCCTCCCGATAAAAGCTGACATCTTTGAATTCACCTTTGCTGTACCTTTCGGCTTGGTCGACAAAGTGCGGGGAAAATGGATTGCCGCTTTGGCCGCCTGCAAGCAGGCTTTTTGCTTTGACTTTAGGTCCGAATTCGACCACGGCCACAAAGCTGTTGCCGACATTACCGTACCATTTCTTGGTATTGGGATAAGGTCGACTTCCGTAGGCTGCCAAGGAACCCCAAAAGGAGGAATTGTATCCGATCGGCAGACTCGGAAAGCTATCATCAAATCGCCCCTGAATGTCATTGGTGATGCGCTGAAATCTATTGACTTCTCCCCAAGCGATATTCCAAGTCCCAAAATCCTCCTCAAGCCTTTCGATGGCTTTTTCCAAAGCTTCCAGTTTGGTCTTGTCGGAAGTTCCTTTGACTAGAAAATCAAATAAATAAGCATCCCAAGGCATATCAACTTCCCTAGGTGCTTGGACAAGGGCAGTTGCCCAAAATACAGCCAAGGTAGTTCCTACGGATTCTTTGCCTGTATTTCTATCCCAAGTTTGGAGAACTTCCATCGGGGCTTTGAGTTTTGCTTTTATTTCCGCACCATTTGGCAGGCGGTCATAAGCTTCTTGCAAAGCAGGAATCAGAGGCTCAAAAGCCATCAATCTTGGATCATAGGCTGTCTGGATGAGGGATTCAAGGGTAAAGTCTTGCTGTCCTGTCAATACCCTGACGGCATTGAGTCCGCGGGCATTTTCTAGATCCCATGCCATGTAGGGAGGATAATTTTCCCTTTTCGGAGAAAAAGGTCCTGCTGCTGTAAAGGGATCAGAATTACAGTTTTGAATCCATCCGTTTTCCGGATTTTCGATCAAAAGCATCTCATCGACTTCGTGTAGCCCTTTCCAATCGGTAGCAGGATTGCTTCCGTCCACGGTATTTCTCCAATCAAACTTGGGATCTCTCTTTGGGATGAAATTACCGTGATAATAGACAATGTTACCATCTCGGTCTGCATAGACGGTATTGTTGGAGGAGTTGGTTTTGAGGTCCATGGTGGCCTTGAACTCCTCATGGTTTTTTGTTTTGGTTCGGGTAAATGACTGCGTCAATGCCTTCTCCCTTTCCACCATCAACGCAATGGCGATCCATTTTTCGTTATCCTTCTTGATGACTGGTCCGTGGTGACTGTAATAAGCGGTGATGGAGTGCTCTTTAATTTGATATCCTTCTTTGTATTTGAGTTTGATTTGCTTTTCAGTCAGGGGAAGCCATTTTTTACCAAAGAGGTAATAGTACTTTCCTTTTCGATTTTCCACTGTCAGTGCAAAATGGTCTATTGCATCGGCTTTGCTTGAAGTGTGCATCCATCCATTGTATTCATTGAAACCCTGGTAAATAAAAAACTGTCCCCAAGTCACCGCACCGTAGGCATTGAGACCTTCTTCACTGACCATATGTACTTCCGGTCTGAAATAGAAGGACGTGTGGGGATTGATCAGCAGCAGGGCATTTCCACTTTTGCTTAGCTTAGGTGCTATCGCAAAGCCATTACTTCCTTTGGGTTCTTCCTGCCATTTGAGTTCTTCCTGCCAGTCTATCGGGTCAGAAGGAATCTCTAAGAGCAATTTGTCCTCATAAAAAGCCTTGAGTTGGTTGGTAGAAATGGTTTCTATATCTCCTCCGATACTTCCTTCACTGAATGCCAAAGCCATCCAAGGTTCAAATTTTGTAAGCAGTTTTGGTTTGACCTCAGGGTGGGAGTGGAGGTAATAATTGATACCATCAGCCCATGCATTCATCAATTCTTTGAGCCAAGCCGGGGAATTTTGGTATTCTGATTTTAAGACTTCCTCATCAATATACAGTTTCATCCTAAAATCACTGAACAGCATATCAATGCCTTCCACTTCTGCCATTCTTCCCAATGCATTGATGTAATTGACCTCGACTCTGTTGAAATCGTCTTCACATTGGGCATAGACCATTCCAAAAACCGCATCAGCATCAGTTTTTCCATAAATATGAGGAATGCCCCATTGGTCTCTGATGATTTCGGTACTTTGTGCTCTAAGCTGCCAATTTGAAACTTCATTTTGGGCGAAAGAATTAAAGTAAAACCCAAAAAGGGCAATAATTAAGAGTGATTTTTTTATCATACCTGAATAAGGGTAAATATTTCTAATTTGAATAAATGTTTGGGACATTATTTGTTTTTGCCAAAGGCTTTATCAATATATAGCATGTGGAAAGGAAGTGCCTCTGTCCAATATTGCCAAGTATGGGCACCCGGTCTCTCGGTATATTCGTGAGGAGTTTGGTTTTGAAGAAGCAATTGATGGATTTGCCTATTGGTTTCCAACAAAAAATCATCCACCCCACAATCGATAATTAAGGAAATCCCATTGGTTTTCATTTTTTCTACCAGACCTACCACCGTGTACTCAGTGTAGGGGGAATCATAATTGATTTCCCCCAACATTGCTTTTTGACCTGAAAGCCTAAGGTTTCTGAATTCATCACCAACTTTCCACATCCTGGTATCAATATTCATCACGCCACTCATGCTGCCTGCAGCTATGAATAATTCCGGGTGTTTGGCACTGAGCATCAAAGAACCATGACCTCCCATTGATAAACCTGTGATGGCACGTGATTTTCGATCATTTATAGTTCTATAGTTGCTGTCGATAAATGGGATGAGTTCTTTGATGAAATAGGTTTCGTACTTAACAGAATCAAGCAAGGGACTGTCGTAGTAATAGGACGCAGGCCCAACGCCCGGAGTGACGATGATTACCCCATATTGATTGGCCAGATTTGCCAAAAGGTTAGGTTCTGTGGTTTTCTTGTGCCAATCCGAAAAACTTCCCGATCCACCATGGAGCAAGTAAACAGTTGGATAGGATTTTTTATTTTGATCGTATCCCTCAGGCTTGACGACTGCGGCTTTGAGGGATTTGTTCATTGCTTTGCTGAATACTTCAATGGTATCTACTTGAGAAAACAGAGGATTTAGAAAAAGGAGGCAAATCCAAACCGTAAAGGAAATTCTTTTGATCATGATATTGATAGGTTTTTTGAAAAGTACTCTGATGAAAAACCAAATCAAAAAAGTTTTACACGAAAAGTAAGATAAAAATAAAACAGAGCGTCAAAATAGAAAAAGCGTCAAGAAAGTTTTTTACATTCCTGACGCT
>NZ_CDSBKL010000238.1:0-6413 GCF_977115555.1 Aquiflexum sp. | reverse complement strand
CCCGTGTTTTATCCGTGAAAGGGATACGTCCTAACCCCTAGACGAATCGACCATTAAAGGCAAAAAGAAAACACTGGGGGCATCCAGTGTTTTGGTAGTCGATACGGGAATCGAACCCGTGTTTTATCCGTGAAAGGGATACGTCCTAACCCCTAGACGAATCGACCATTTTGATGGGTTTTGACCTCTTTTTTGAAAGGTGTTGCAAATATAGCGGGTTTAAATAAGAATGCAAAACATGACCAAAAAATATTTGGTTTTGTTAGGCAAAACATTGATAACTAACCTGAAAAATTATTGACAGGCTTTCCATCCAATTTCTTACTTTCGCCTTTGATAAAAAGTACAAATACCCTGACATGAAAAAGACAAGAGTGGCAATCAATGGCTTTGGTAGAATTGGAAGGTTGACTTTCAAGCTATTACTTGAAAAAGAAGACATCGAACTCGTCGCAGTCAATGACCTGACAGACCCTATTACCCTAGCCCACCTGCTGCAGTATGATTCTGTTCACGGAAAATACCCCTTTCCGGTCAAAGCTGTGGATGGAAATATCGAAGTCAAAGGAAAAACCATCCGAATATTTGCAGAAAGGAATCCTGAAAATATTCCTTGGGAAGAGTTGGACATTGACATCGTATTGGAATCCACAGGAAAATTCACTGAAAAATCCCAAGCTGAAGGTCACCTGAAGGCCGGTGCAAAAAAAGTGATCATCACCGCCCCTTCTCCAAGCAAAGAAATTCCCACGATAGTCCTTGGCGTCAATGACCATATTTTGACCGGAGATGAAAAGATCATCTCCAATGCCTCCTGTACAACCAATTGCCTCGCTCCTATGGTCAAGGTTTTGGAAGATAATTTTGGAATAGAAAAGGGATTTGTTTCAACTGTTCATTCTTATACCAATGATCAAAATCTGCATGATGCTCCCCATAGGGATTTGAGAAGGGCACGTGCAGCCGCATATTCCATTATTCCTACCACCACCAATGCGGCAAAGGCGATGGAGATCGTCCTGCCTTCCCTCAAAGGCAAAATCGAGGCTTCGGCCATGCGTGTCCCGGTTCCTGATGGTTCACTGACAGATTTGGTGGTTTTGTTAAAAAAAGAAACCACCTCAGAGGAATTGAATGCTGTATTCAAAAAGGAGTCGGAAGGAGCGATGAAAGGAATCATTGAATATGAAGATGCCCCGATTGTATCCATTGACATCATTGGCAATCCACATTCCTGCATATTTGATTCAGCTTTGACTTCGGCAAAAGGGAATCTGGTAAAAATAGTCGGATGGTATGACAATGAATCAGGATATTCCAGCCGTTTGGTGGATTTGGTTCAAAAAATGGGGTGATTTTTCAGTTTTCTTCCTGTTCCAAATTGGAACCAACTTGGTCAATAGCATCTTGGACGGCATCAAGAAACTTTTCTAGGTGCGACATAAAATCCTCATTAAACCCTTTTTCAGTAAGAATGTCTTTCCCCTCCTGAATGATATCATTCAATATATTGATTTCAAACAAAGAAAGCGCAGGCTTTACTTTGTGGCGGATTTGAGAAATAATCTCAATATCCTGTAATTCTGCCCCTTCAAGGTATCTTTCCTTGAGCTCTGAAAGAGATTTATATAATGCGCTTACTAACTCCGCCTTAAACTCAGCATCGCCTTCTGACATTTCTTCGATCCTATCAAAATTGACAGGTAGTTGGTTTTCGAGCATGATTATTTTGGTTGACTTGCGCTTACTCCTGCTAGGTATCCGGTACTCCAAGCGGCCTGAAAATTAAATCCCCCTGTAATTCCATCAACGTTTAATACTTCTCCTGCAAAAAACAGGCCATCAACAAGCTTGCTTTCCATCGTTTCAGTATTGACTTCATCAAGAACTATACCACCTGAGGTAACAAACTCTTCCTTGAATGTGGTCTTTCCCTCAACAGCAACAATATAACAAAAAAGATTTTGAACCACTTTATTGAATTGCTTTTTTGGCAAATTCTGCCAAAGATTATCGGAACCAATTTCGGACCTTTCGCAAAGGTGTTCCCAAAGTCGTGATGGCAATCCCAATAATGCATTGGAATGGATTTTCTTTTTGGGGTGGTTTTTTTGAAATGAAAGAAGCTGTTGGAGGAGCCAATCCTCCGTCCAATCATTGCCCCATCGGATATGTGCATTGGCTTTATATTGTTGGTCATAAAGCCATTTTGCCCCAAATGCAGAAAGTTTCAACACAGCAGGCCCACTCAGTCCCCAATGGGTGATCAACAATGGCCCTCTGTAAGCCATTTTGGTGCCCTCAAGCCTGACATAGGCATCAGGAACAGTTATTCCCATCAGTTTTCTGATCGGTTCATGAGGCGTATTGAAAGTGAAAAGTGAAGGGATCGGCGGTTCGATGGTATGCTTGAAGTTTGATAGGAAACTGAATCCTTCCATTTTTGGGCTACCTCCTGTACAGACCACAATCCTGTCAAATTCCAAAGTTTTATCTTTTGCAATAAGCTTGAAACATGTATCTGTTTTTACAATTTCCTGGACAGCAAAATTGAAAACAACTTTGATCCCACTATGGTAAGCAGTTGATTGCAAAGCATCTATGATGGATTGGGAATCATCCGAAACCGGAAACATCCTGCCATCGGACTCTGTTTTCAAAGACACACCACGTGATTCAAACCATTGGACAGTATCCCTGACAGAAAAATGTCTGAATACTTTCTTTAGAAATTTTTCTCCCCGGGGATAATTTTTGGAAAGGTTAGAAATCTCGAAAGCTGAATGGGTAACATTACACCTTCCGCCTCCGGAGATCTTTACTTTTGCAAGGGATTTGGATGTTTTCTCAACTATTGTCACCTCGGCTCCACCTTGGGCAGCATGTATTGCCGCAAAATACCCCGCAGCTCCTGCTCCAATGACTCCGATTTTCAGCCTACCCACATTTATCTTCTTTTACTTCCTGAAAATGAACCCAAAATCCCCCTGGTTAATTCCCTAAATATTGTTCTGCCTAATTGTCTCACCATGGTATTTTTACTGAGTTCATCAATGATGGAGGTTTCCTTGACCGTTTTTCCTTTTGGCTTTGCACTTGGGATAGGTTGGTCTTTCATGGCTTCAGCGGCTGCTTCTGCCCTACTGATCTTTTGCTCCAAAAGCTCAAAAGCACTTTCCCGATCTATGTCAATATTGTATTTTTTGACAAGGGAAGAAGCTTTGACCAAGCTATCAATTTCACCTTCAGTCAATATATCCATTCTTGAAACCGGGGCCCGCAAAAGCGTGTGTGCCAAAGGTGTCGGAATCCCTTTTTCATTCAAAACTGTCACCAAAGCCTCTCCGATTCCCATGGAAGTCAAGACCTCATCTGTCTTGTAGAAGGCTGACAAAGGGTAATTCTCTGCGGTTTTTGAAATAGCCTTCCTGTCTTTTGCAGTGAAAGCCCTCAATGAATGTTGGATCTTTAAACCCAACTGTCCCAATACGTTATCAGGAACGTCTGTCGGAGTCTGGGTACAGAAAAACACCCCTACTCCTTTTGACCGGATCAACTTTACAATGGCCTCAATTTTTTCTATCAGGTCTTTGGATGCAGTAGAAAAAACCAAATGCGCTTCGTCTATGAATAGACATAATTTCGGTTTGTCTGCATCACCCTGCTCCGGAAAGGTCTCATAAATCTCCGAAAGCAAGCTGAGCATAAAAGTCGAAAATAGCTTTGGTTGGTTTTGGATATCGGTCAAACGGATAATAGAAACAACGCCCTTGCCATCCACTGTCCTGACAAAATCCTGCACATCAAAAGAAGGTTCTCCAAAAAAATTCTCAGCACCCTGCTGTTCCAATTCAATGATTTTCCTCATGATCGTATTTACAGTTGCCGAAGATACTGCCCCAAATTCCTTGGCAATTTCTTCTTTGCCTTCGTTGATCACAAACTGGAGGACTTTTTTGAGGTCTTTAAGGTCAAGCAAAGGCAAATGGTTTGTGTCACAATATCTAAAAACCAAAGCGACGACTCCTCTCTGGGTATCGTTCAATTCCATAATCTGGGAAATCAATACAGGCCCAAATTCTGAAACGGTGGCTTTGAGCTTCACTCCTTTTTCATGGCTGATCGACATCAGTTCCACAGGTAGCCCTGTCGCTTGGTAATCAATCCCGATTAAGCTACTTCTTTTTTCAATATGGGAGTTCATACTTCCTGCCTGAGCAATTCCCGAAAGGTCTCCTTTTAAGTCCATCAATACTGAAGGCACCCCATTGAGAGAAAGCTGCTCCGCAATTACCTGGAGGGTTTTTGTTTTACCCGTTCCTGTCGCCCCGGCTATCAGGCCATGTCTGTTTAGGGTTTTGAGTGGGATTTTTACCTGCGCGTGAGAGACAGGTTCATGATCCAAAATTCCTGTACCGAGAATGATTGAATTTCCTTTGAAAGTATAGCCCTGCTCTAGGTGTTGTTTGAAGTCTTCTGATTTGCTCATGGTAAAAATTGAAATGGGTTGAATATTTCAGCTAAAATAAAAAAACCTGAATACAAAAAGCTGTATTCAGGTTTTTATTGGTTTGAATAAGGATCAATGGGTGACCACAGGTTCCAAGTCTTTGGCTTGTGCAATGAAATCCTCAACTTTGGAAAGAGCGGGAATAGCCTTCGTCAGATTTTTCTCTGCATTCTTTTCAGTCAATGCTTTGTGAAGGTTTTCAGCATTTCGGGTTCTGAGTTCTTTGACTGTATCTACTCCTGCAGCTTTGAGTAATTCGGCAAACTGACTTGCAATGCCATTGATTCTAAAAAGGTCAGCCATATTGACCCAATCAAGGATGACGCCTTCACCTATACCACTGGCTTCAGCGATTTCTTTTCGTCCTTTTTTGGATGCTCCTTTTTCAAGTAGACCCTCTACTGTTGAGATGCCGGCTGCGGCTAATTTTTCTTTGTACGCGGGACCGATTCCTTCGATCGCAGTGATGGTTTTTGCCATAAAATTTAAGTATTAAGTGTAAGAAATTATTTAAAGAAATTACCCAATCCTCCTTTAAGAAGGTCTCCTGCCTTGCCCATAATGGATCCTCCGAGATCGCCTCCCAACATTTTGGTGAGGTCTGATACGTCAAGGTTT
Organism: Aquiflexum sp.; assembly: GCF_977115555.1. Lineage (NCBI taxonomy): Bacteria > Pseudomonadati > Bacteroidota > Cytophagia > Cytophagales > Cyclobacteriaceae > Aquiflexum > Aquiflexum sp. The sequence goes on along the minus strand of NZ_CDSBKL010000238.1, from coordinate 1,285 downwards.
CCCTCTTTGGAATTCGAAATGGCTTTGATGATGGCAGGCAACACAATTTTACCAATCTGACCTGCTATCTCCGGAGAAACTCCAAGTTTGGAAATATAATCTTTACTCAATCCTCCCAAAAGATTTTGAAATACAGGAGATTGGGAAGCAGAGGATCCCAAATTTACCATGTTCAAAATTCCATCAAGATTACCTGAAACAGCCTCCTTTCCAAGCGTAGATACCAAACTGTCCTTGGTCAGGTCCAAGGCTTGCTTTGCCTGGTCCTGTCCCAAACCTACTTTTCCTGTCAATCCTGACAACAATTCGGTCGATGTTTTTGCTAAAATTTCCTGTAACATAAATGGGGATGATTAAAAACTTTTCGATGGTAAGTTAAACTTATGGATAAGAACTGTCAATATTTTGATTTTTTTCTAAATATCAAACAAAATACTTACCATTGTTTTGTTAATGAAAGGTATTTACTTTGTTCAAAGTAATGCAAACCGATTCTCTTATTTGCCAATGATTCTGATTACACTTAGTCCCAAAGCCTCTTCAATTCTTAGGTTTTTCATCACAGGAATGATTTTTTTCATACTGATTAGTCCTGTTTATTCGCAGGTCAAACCAAATTTGGGAGGCTCAGGAAAGCTGATGAACAGTGCATTGGCAGAAATGGAAAAGGGGGATTATGAAAAAGCCAATGCTTATTTCAGGCAGATCATTGAAAGCAATCTTTCGATTCCACCAGAAATGCCTTACTTCTTTGCGGAAACCCTTTATCAGCTGGGTCAGTATGACAACAGCCTGAATTTTTTGAATAAATATCTGGAGATCAATGGCTACAAAGGTGACAACTACGAGGCTGCAAAGTCTTTGGAGACTAAGTTGAAAACGAACATGGCGAGCATTTACAATTGTAAACTATGTGACAACAGAGGTTACCGCTATTTGAATTGCCCAACATGTGAAGGAGAAAGACAGATCGAGCAAGCGTGCATGTACTGCAAAACCAGGGGAATAGTCGGTTGTACCAAATGCAGGGGATCAGGTTTAGTGACCAAAATAAATGTTTTTAATATCGTGGAATACTATGAATGCGATAAATGCTCCGGAGAAGGAAAACACACCTGTCCTAAATGCATGGGAACCTTAAAGGAATTGAGCGATTGTAGGACCTGCAGGGGTCAAGGCAGGCTATTGTCTGAGGAAATATGTGACCACAAACCGGGAACTCAACCCAGGCATTTTTCTACAGGATTTGAAAAGCTGAAAGAAATGAGCCATTGAGGTTTGGTTA
>NZ_CDSBKL010000237.1:0-6421 GCF_977115555.1 Aquiflexum sp. | reverse complement strand
CCAAAGTATCCTGAAAAGAGAGATACAATAAGTATTCCCTATATGAAAATGGAAATACCTCATGACTCAGGTACCTTCCCGTCAATCTTGTCCCCAACTCCCTACTCAGGAGTGAAGCATTGGATCCGGTAACAAAAACCTTCGCTCCCCTTTCATGAAGCTGTCTGACAAAAACTTCCCAACCGGATACATTTTGGATTTCATCAAAGAAGTATGCCTCCACCTCATGACCGATTACCTCATCCAACTTAGAGAAGTCACTGACTTCAAAACCAAAAACCCGCGAATCTTCAAAATTAAAATAAGCTACCTTGTTATAAAACCGATTTGCAATCTGTCTCATCATGGTGCTTTTACCACATCTCCTGATCCCTGCAATAACCTCGATATGGGAAGAAGAAGGGTTCAAAGTCTTGAGGTAATCCCGCTCGACAAATCCATTCTCTTTTTCCAAAAGATTTTGCTGTCCCTTATATGCTGCTAATATATCTTCTTTAAAAACCATAACTTCAACAACTTAGCTCAACAAATGTAACGTTTATTTTGTAAAAGTAAAATAGTTTACTTTATAAAAATACATTAATTTACGTTTACAGAGTAAACTATTTGCAATTTGTAAATTTGCACTTATCATTCAAACATATTTATCAAAATATTCAAAGAGATCCCTACAACCGTAGAAGACAAGAAAGTAGCAGAAAATCATATTTAATTTTATAAATTGTGACACTTCCCAAATTATAATGGGCTAATCTTTGATATTCTTCTTTAAACTTTAGATAATGACTGAAAGCAGCAATGTCCCGGCCTTTGAAGGCATCATGGTTCCGATGGTGACACCTCTACTTTCCAATGGGGAATTGGACAAAAAGGGAGTCGAAAGAGTAGTCAAACACTTGGTCAACGGAGGTGTTCAGGGTATTTTCATTCTTGGGACTACCGGTGAAGCAGCAAGCCTGAAGCCTGCGATAAAAAAAGACCTGATCGAAATCTCCTGCCAAGTGGTCGATGGCAAAACACCCGTTTTTGTTGGAATCACCCATACTTCCTTGGAAGTTAGTCTCAAATTGGCCAAAACCGCTAAGGAAAACGGCGCGGTCGCGGTTGTCGCTGCTTTGCCCTACTATTTTGCTTTGGATCAGGAGGATATTTTTCATTATTACATCAAGCTTGCAGACCAAAGTCCCTTGCCTTTGTTTCTGTACAATTTCCCGGTGATGACCAAGTCCAACATCGCACCGGAAACAGCCTTCAAACTTGCCAATCATGCCAACATCATCGGACTGAAGGACAGCTCGGGCAATGGGGTTTACTTTCAGAAATTGATCCCCATCAAAAAAGAACACCCCGAGTTTTCTCTACTTATCGGGCCTGAAGAAATGTTGGCTCAAGCCATATTTTCAGGTGCGGACGGTGGTGTAAACGGTGGGGCAAATATTTTCCCATCGCTTTATGTCAAGATGTTTGAGGCGGCAAAACGCCTGGATTTTGAGAAAGTAGAACAGATCCAATCCCTGATTTTGGAGATATCAAACGGCCTGTACAATTGCAGTCCAAAAAGCTCAAGCTACCTCTGCGGAGTCAAGGAAAGTATGTATTTTATGGGAATCTGTGAACCACATCTCGCATCACCACTCTTGCCGGTAAGCAAAAGTCATAAAGAAGAGATCATCCAAAACCTGGAAAAGATCCTTCTCAAAGTAAAATCTGTCTAATCCAAAGTTCCTTTCCCCAATTCAATGCCTCTCAACACCCTTGATTTGATTGTTTTCCTGGCATACATGCTGGGCATCATCGGGTTTGGGATTTCATTTTACTTCAGAAAAAACGCTGCTGATGACTTTGTCACAGGTGGCGGAAAACTGCCGGCATGGGCATTGGGTATGTCTATTTTTGCAACTTATGTGAGCAGCATCAGTTTTTTGGCATTGCCTGGAAGTGCTTTCCAAGGAAATTGGAACGGATTTGTTTTCAGCCTATCCATTCCTATTGCAGCTGCTGTTGCAGTCAGGTATTTTGTGCCCTTGTACCGAAAACTCCAAAGTCCTTCAGCCTATGCTTTTTTGGAAGAAAGATTTGGCGTTTGGGCAAGGATCTATGCATCGAGTTGCTACCTCCTGACCCAACTCGCGAGGATGGGCGCAATCTTATATCTTTTGGCCCTGCCCATGAATGCTTTATTCGGTTGGAGTATTCCTTTGATAATTATTCTCACCGGTTTGGGCGTTATCATTTACGCTACTTTGGGAGGAATATCAGCCGTGGTTTGGACTGATGCCGTGCAGGGAATTGTCTTGATTGCAGGGGCTTTGGGCTGCTTGGTATTGATTGTCCTCAACATGCCGGAAGGATTCGCGCAGGTCTGGGATATCGCACAAAGGGACAACAAGCTTTCTTTGGGAAGTTTTTCTTCAGACCTTGGACAAAGCACCTTTTGGGTTGTGTTAGTCTATGGGCTATTTATCAACCTGCAGAATTTTGGCATTGACCAAAGCTATATCCAACGCTACAAAAGTGCCAAAACAGAACAGGATGCCAAAAAATCCACTTGGTTTGGAAGTTTGCTTTATATCCCTATTTCCTTGTTGTTCTTCGTGATTGGGACGAGTCTGTATGCTTATTACCAAGTATTCTCCGACTCATTGCCACTTGAACTCCAAAGTATTGAGCAAGCCGATAAAGTTTTTCCTAATTTTATTGCAACGGTTTTACCACCGGGAATTTCGGGATTGGTGATTGCCGCCATTTTTGCGGCAGGGATGAGTACTGTTTCTACGAGTATCAACAGTTCCGCAACAGTCATTCTCGAAGACCATTTCAAAAAATATATCAACCCAAACCCATCCCAAAATACCCAAATCAGGGTTTTACGTATTGCTTCTTTGGCGATGGGAATATTAGGACTTTTGGTCGGACTTGCCTTCAATGGCGTGGAAAGTGCCTTGGACGCCTGGTGGGCTTTGGCTTCGATTTTCAGCGGAGGGATATTGGGTCTGTTCTTTTTGGCCTTATTGGGAAAAACCAAAACCAAATTCCCGGCCATTTCCGCAGTCGTTTCGGGTTTGGCAGTGATTGCATGGATCAGTTTAGGAGAATTCCTTCCCGAAGCCATCAGACCTTCTTTCTTGCTGCATAAAAATTTAGCCATCGTCTTTGGGACAATGGCTATTTTCTTGGTGGGTTTTTTGCTTGGATTGGTTTTTAATCCAAGCAAAAAGAAGGAAAAAGTGATTTAGTCTTCTTTTTTGACTGCCAAAGGAGTTTCGGGAAATGTATCGATCACATTGCCATCTTCGTCTATCGAGACAAAACTCCAGCTTTTGTCCTCCAAAGTGAGTAAGGTAAATGCCCTGATGGATTGGACTTTGTTTAGGTACCAAGTACTGTCAACCGAATGGGTTTTTCTGGGTGTTACCCCATAGGAACCGTCGCCGACATAGATGATTCCCGATTCATCGACTTGCATTCCCTTGATGGGGAAAGTTCTTTTATAAGCATGGTCATGATTTTCAAAAGCGATTTCCACGCCATTGGCCTCAAAGATCGGTGTCCATGTTTCCCTGACCAAGGTCTGTACCCTATCTCCGTATTCCCTTACTGATGGATAACCCGGCACATGGTAAATAGGAATTCTGTGAGTGACTTTTTTCCGTTCCTCCAAAGTCTTGGCCAGCCAATCCGTCTGCGTACCGGGTATAGGATTGGTGTGTTCAGTGTCAAGAATAATGAGACTTAAGTAATCTCCAAAGTCCAACACATTGTAACCAGGTTGACCGGGAAATGAAAACAGGCTGTAAAAATAGGGAGCGATACGTGCCCTGAATTCATTGTTTTGGACATAGCCTTCATGCTGAATATAATATCCATCAACAACTTCATGGTTCCCTGCGGCAACAAGGCATGGCAGGATTCTTTTATCAGCCGTTACCAAAGTGTTTTTGTAAGCATCAAACCAATCGTAAATCCTTTGGATATTTTCGGCAACTCCGTTTTCGTAAGCCATGTCTCCGCCGATGACTACAAAGTCCGGATCTTGGGCAGCAACAACACGGTTGGTTTTTTCCAACCATTCCTTTTGGTGCATGGAATCGCCACCGATGGCGATTTTGAGGGACTTGTTTTTGAGGTTTTTTGGAAGTGTTCTGAAATAATAGACGGAATCAGAAGAAGCAAATCTGAGTTCATAGGCCGTATCTGGCTTCAAACCCTGAATCCCCACCCTGTGGATATACCTTTGGGAAAAAGGATAAGGCAACACATCACTGTCAAAAGAATGCCACTTCTCCGTTCCTTTTCTCCTGAAATACAATGTCGTCGGATTGATTTCATCCATGTGCCAATCCACATCCATAGTCGTCGTCGGATCCGAAGTCCAGGTCAGGTAAAAAGCATGGGGTTCAGTTTGGGCAAAGCCTAACTGGGCTATCAGGACAAAGCTGAGGAGGAAAAGGATTCTTTTGAAGTTTGTCATGGGAGGAAATGGTTGGTATTGGAATTTAAAGCTAACGGCAAAAATTAGGGTTTCAAAAAATGGTTGAAAATATAACTTTAAGGTAATAACCCTCCAAAGGTTCAAAACCCTTGGAGGGTTTGTTTTTTATCTATGGATTTTCTCTCAGCCAATCTTTCATAGCCAAGTACACGCCATTGGTCCAACCGAATCCATCCTGAACAGGATATTCTCCGCCCCCGGCCTCTAGGCTGAGGTCCTCCACGTTATACTTTTCCATCATTTTTCCGGTACGGTCAAAAACCGACTCGTTGAGGTAAGTCCATCTTTCTGCCAAAGTTTTGGCCAGGTCTTTTCTACCATATTTGAGCATGGACTGAAATCCTATCCACTGCAGCGGCGCCCAACCGTTGGGAGCATCCCACTGCTGTCCGGTGTTGAAATTGGTTGTCACCAATCCTCCAGGTTTCAGGAAATTTTTTTCTACATAATCCAAAACCCGTGCGCCTTGTTCGGGACTAGCCATTCCGGAATACAAAGGGAATAACATGGCTAAAGACGGCCTGTCAACTTTTTCTTTGAACTTGATATGGTAATCGAGATAGATTCCCCTTTCCTCATCCCAACAATACCGCTCTATTCCTTCCATCCTATTTTTATGGAAGAGTTCCATTCGGGTGATTTCCTTGGAATCTTCCCTTTCCAATTTCATTCCTTTGATGATGACTCTTTCCGTTTCGGCAAGCAACACATTCAGGTCAATGGGAATCAAGGCGATGGTCTGCACGCTTCTGAGGTCATTTGGATCGTAGAGCCACCGGGAACTGAAGTCCCAACCTGATTCACAGGCAGCCCTCAGGTTGCGGAAAAGCTTCTCAGGAAACCTTGTGGACTGATCTGAAAGCTCGACATCTTCCACAAAAGATTCTGCCCTTGGCGTATTTTCATCATCCCAATACCTGTTGAGCGCGGTGTCGTCATCCATCCTGACCACCCTGTTGTAATATTTTCCGGGCAAAGGAATCTCTGTTTCCCCTTCTATCCAAAAGAGGTATTCCATCCATATCTCGGGTTGGTACTTCTTGATGATTTCTTCGTCTTCCTTTGCTTCAGCCAAGAGTTCCACCATTTTGGCAAAGAAAGGAGGCTGGGATCTGGACAGGAAATAAGTCCTGTTTCCATTGGGAATATGGCCGACAGTCCGGATCAAATGGGCAAAATTATCCACCATATTTTCTATCAGGTCGGTCCTTCCCGAGACTTTCAAGCCCAACATGGTAAAATAGCTATCCCAATAATAAATCTCCCTAAACCTTCCTCCGGGCACGATATAAGGATGCGGCAAAGGGATCAGACTGGAATTTTCTACCTCTTCATCCGCTTCCCTTGTGAGCAGGTCCCATTGCAGTTTGAGCCTGTCCTCGAGATTGGTGGCTTTGGGAAGGTTGAGTTTCTTGTATTCCGGTTCTTCGGGGTAGTCAAAATTTTTGTCAAGAAAAGATTTGAGGTCAAAACCCGGTTGCTTGATTTCCTCATAAAAATCCTTCAGAATGTCATGGACATCCCGCTTGGGAATGCTGTCCACAAAAGTCTTGGAATCAGGAAAAACCCCACTCATCTGGATGACTTCAAAAAGTTCCAGGTATATGTCTTCCGGTTGATCGTAAAATTTCATGCTGCTTGTTTCCTGACTTGAATATTCAACAAAATTAAAACTAAACAAAGACCTACAATCGGTATCAGGGAAAAATAAAATGCAGTGGTACCTCCATAAGCTTCAAAGATATTCCCGGTGATGATCGATCCGGTAGTTCCGCCCAAAGCAGAAAACACCACAATCAGTCCTGACATAGAACTTTGCATATATCTCGGTAATGCACTCAGCACCACAGAATTGATTGTCGGATAGATTGGCGCCAAAAAGATTCCTAAGATGGGAAAAAGGTAAACTACAAACGGGGCATTGAACCA
>NZ_CDSBKL010000236.1:0-6436 GCF_977115555.1 Aquiflexum sp. | reverse complement strand
TGGAGAAAAATTGTTCAACAGATTAATTGTAGCTTCTATTTACCCGTAGGTGCAACATTCCGAATAGTCATAAAAAGGAATGTTAGGTTTTTGATTTTCATGGAATATTTTTCAGGTTATTTATTCTTATTGTGTGTTCTTTCTGTAATTGTAATATTTAATTTTTGCAATCTTCTGAAATATATGATTGTAGGTGATCTTTGAAAATTACAATGGTCACACAAGAAATTAGCTCCGCATTCAGAGTAGCTCTTCGCGGCTGTTGCTCGAAGTAGCCAAAACAAGGAGATTACTTTACTGATTTTGGTAAATAAGATTCTTCTATTTGCCAAACCAGTGACTTAAAAACCGATACTTTCAATTTCCCTCTAATCCGTAGAAAGGCGTAACCGCTAAATCTAGTTTTTAACTACAATTTTCTAGTTTATTGAATTTGTAATTCATTAAACTAGAATTACCTTTCGATAAGAGGTTTATGATTAGTATCCAATTGCAAATTGGAAATGATAAAAGGATGGAATTACAAATTCCACCCAGTCGAAGTAGTCAAAGTTTAACTACAGATAGGAATATTACCCTCTGCTAGAATTATCACCAACTTATCTCCACCATCACAGGAAAATGATCTGAAGGGTATTTCAGTCCATAATTGTCTGTAAGGATTCCGTGCCGGAGTACAGTGATATTTGGACTGACAAAGATATGGTCAATGATTCCCTCTGGAAGCTTCTCCCAATTATATCCGTTGAACGTTCCTTGGTTTCCAATTGATGGGGTTTTTGAGATCAAACGACTATCCTGCATATCAGAATTGTCCAAAACAGTTTTGTAAGCGGGATTGTCCGGCATGACGTTGAAATCGCCGATGAAGACCACAGGAAGGTTTTCTTTGTTGATTTCTTTGATTTTCCTGATCACCAATTTGCTGCTTTCCTCCCTTGCCTTTTGGCCGATATGGTCATAATGGATATTGAATACATAAAACCTTTTACCATCATTGCCTTCAAATTTCACCCAGGTACACACCCTGTTCAGGGCGGCATCCCATCCTTTTGAGGGGATTTCGGGTGTTTCGGAAAGCCAAAATGTACTTTGGTCCAAAACTTTCACTTTTTCCGGATTGTAAAAAACCGCACTGAATTCACCTTCCTTTCCACCTTTGTCCCTGCCAACGCCTACATAAGGAAAGCCTAATTCATTTTTGATTTCTTCTAGCTGATGGTACATGCCTTCTTGGGTACCAATGATATCCATTTGGTGAAACTTGATTAGGTTGACCAAATGGGGAGCACGGTCTTTCCACAGATTTCCTATATCATTGGGATTGTCAAACCGGATATTGTACGTTGCTATGTTCATGCTTTGGGCAAATGAAAAAGAAACTGGATATGAAACGGATATAAAAAACAAGGCAATAAGAGAATATATACGAAATGATGAAGGTATCATGGGCTTTGTGTATTTTGGTTTTTAAATTTAGAAATAAAAATAGGCCTTGCCGAACCGTTAATAGAAAGCATTGTTATTATCATAAAATTAAGAAATGAAGACCATCAACCCTAAAGATGTTTCGATTGCCCAATTTCACAGCTACCTGCTCGGTGCAGTTGCTCCCCGTCCCATAGCATTTGCAAGCACGATGGACAAAGAAGGGAATGTCAATTTAAGTCCTTTCAGTTTCTTCAATGTCTTTGGCACCAATCCCCCTGTATTGGTTTTTTCGCCTTCCCGCAGGGTCAGGGACAATACATCCAAGCACAGTTTGGATAATGTCTTGGAAGTCCCTGAGGTCGTGATCAATATTGTCAACTTCCCTATGGTGGAGCAAATGTCCCTGGCAAGTACAGAATACGAAAAAGGTGTCAATGAATTTGTCAAATCCGGGTTTACAGAGGAAGCCTCTTTGCTGGTTAAACCTCCAAGAGTGAAGGAAACTCCTGTAGCCTTCGAATGTAAAGTGCTTGAGGTATTGCCAATCGGAGAGGGTGGCGGTTCGGCCAATCTGGTGATCTGTGAGGTATTATTGGCACATATTTCTGAGGAAATTTTGGATGAAAATGGACAAATATCCCCGCAGAAGTTAGATGCAGTGGCACGGATGGGAGGGGATTGGTATTGCAGGGCAAACGGCGAAGCCTTATTTGAAATAGCCAAACCTCTCAGAAACAAAGGTATCGGCGTGGATAACATCCCTGTAAACATCCGGAACAGTGCGGTACTGACAGGAAATAACCTTGGCAGATTGGGAAATTGCGAAAATATTCCTGGACAAACTGAAGTCGAGGAATATTCAAAGGATAGTATTATTCAAGAAATGAAACTGCGGTTTAAAAATGACCCTGAGAGTTTTGATTTTCACCTCCACCAATACGCAAAGGAAATCCTGGAATCAGGGGATGTCAATACTGCTTGGAAAATATTACTTCAGAAAATGGAATAAAAAAAGGAGCATTTAGCTCCTTTTTTTATTATCTGATCACAATATCGTATGGCATTCTGACCATCATACCTTCGTATTTTTGGACACTTTCTATTTGTTTATAAATCGGATAGAAAGTACCAAGCTGTTGTTTTTGGTAGAATACCTGTACATCATTGGTAAACTCGCTCAGGAATCTTTCAAACCAAGGTCTGGTCTGAGGATAATACACAACGCGATAATCATCTGCAACTCCTGCTTTTTCGGCTGCGATTTTGACCGCATCATCCAATCCACCCAATACATCTACCAAACCATTTGCCAAGGCCTGATTACCTGACCAAACCCTTCCCGATGCGACTTTCATGATTTCTTCTTTGCTTCGGTTTCTCCCGTCAGCCACCCTAGTCAAAAAGATATCATATCCTTCCTCGACCTGAGCTTGGAATATGTTTTTTTCCATTTCAGAAATTTTTCTTGTTGGGGTCAAAAAGTCTGATAGTTCACCTGTCTTGACCACATCTGTGGTGATTCCGAGCTTGTTGTTCAAAAGACCTTGGGCATTGAACCACATCGCAAAAATCCCGATGGAACCTGTTATCGTGTTTGGCTGTGCCACGATGGTGTCTGCTGCCGCAGCAATATAATAACCTCCGGAAGCGGCTACTTCACCCATTGATGCGATAACCGGTTTTTCTTTACTGGCTAAATCCAGTTCTCTCCAAATCACCTCAGATGCCAAAGCAGAACCCCCCGGTGAATTGACCCTTAATACAATAGCCTTGACGTCTTTATTTTGTCTTGCTTTTTTGATCTCTTCTTTGAATCTATCAGAAGCAATGACTCCTTCAGATTTGCCACTGACGATATCCCCTTCTGCTACGATAATGGCTATTCTGTTTTTGGAAGTCAGGTTTTTTGTCTTGGACGACCTATTGATGCCTGTCATGTTGATGGTATTGATTTTATCTTCCTCACCAAGTCCGAGCTTTTCTTTCATGAGGTCAATAACCTGATCTTCATACCACAATCCGTCCACAAGTTTGTATTTCAAAGCATCACTGAGTTTTCGGACGAGCATTTTGGAGTTGATTTCTGTGATCGAATCCAAGGAAATTCCACGGCTTTCACTGATTTCATTCAAGGCAAAATTATTCAGGTCATTCAGGAAAGAAGCTGTTTGAAGTCTGCTTGAATCACTCATTTTATCCAGAATAAATGGCTCAACAGCACTTTTGAAATCCCCTACACGGAAAACCTGCGGTTCGATTTCAAGCTTTTCAAACATTCCTTTGAAGAACACCACTTCGGAGGCAAAGCCATTGAACTCCATCAAACCTGAGGGATTGATATAAATCTCATCTGAAACTGAACTGAGAAAATATCCGCCTTCGGTATAGTACTCCCCATAACTCACGATGAATTTTCCCGATGACTTGAAATCCTTAAGCGCATCTCTCAGTTCCTTGATACCTGCCTGACCTGCAGAAAAAGTTCCGGCTTTGATAAAGATACCTTTGACATTTTCATTGTCTTTGGCTGTCTCAATAGCCCTTTTCAAAGAAGTAAGGCCCACCGTGGAAACACCGCCAAATAAATTAATGGATGAAAAATCAGGATCATCTTCACTGCTTCTTTCGACCAAGGACCTGCCTTCAAGATTCAATACAAGGACAGTATTTTCTTTCACATCCACATCACTATCCGAGGATGTAGATATCACTGCGACGATTCCCGCAAGGATAAAAAAACTCATTACTGAAAATATCAGCAAGCCTACGATGACTGCCAAAACGTTACCAAGAAATTTCATATTCATTAATTTTAGACCAAAATTACTTCTTTTTTCTTTAAGTTTAGTGCAATACAAACCTTAACAGCAGAATGTATCAAGTGGTTTTTATATTAGGGGGGAATCTTGGTGACAGGGTAAGATTATTGGAAGCGAGTGCCGGAATGTTGGTTTCACATTTTGGACCTCTGGTACTTAACTCCTCCATTTTTGAAACGGAAGCTTGGGGTGGAAAATCCTCAGGAAATTACCTGAATCAGGTTCTTGTTTTCAATACCACATTTCTCCCCGAAGAAATTCTGGATATCATTTTGGAAATTGAATTGAAAATGGGAAGAAAAAGGGAGGAAAAGTGGGGTGATCGGACGATGGATATTGATATCCTTTACCTTGGAAATAAAATTTTCAACTCAGAAAGGTTGACTATTCCTCATCCCTATATCCAAGACAGAAGGTTTGTCTTAGAACCGCTGACTGAAATCTTACCTGATCAGCTTCATCCTGTCCTAAATAAAACCAACAAAGAACTCCTGAAAATATGTCCTGATAAATCAAGTGTGAAACACTTTAAAAAATGAAGAAGCCATCCCTGTTTCGGAATGGCTTCTCTTGCTTTTTACTTTTTCAAGCAAAAAAATATTGATTTTTCAATTAACCAATTAACCAATTAACCAATATTTTTTAAATACTACCGACTTCAGCTTCTTTGTGGATTTTTTTGACAAGACCTTGAAGTACTTTTCCTGGACCACATTCGACAAATAGAGTTGCGCCGTCTGCCACCATGTTTTGGACAGATTGGGTCCACTTGACAGGGGCAGTAAGTTGGGCAATCAGGTTTTTCTTGATTTCTTCAACATTGCTTACACCTGTTGTGCTTACGTTTTGATAAACAGGGCAGCTAGGCTGATGAAAAGTTGTGGACTCGATGGCTTTTCGAAGTTTCTCGCCGGCAGGTTCCATCAATGGGGAGTGGAATGCCCCTCCGACAGGCAAAGGCAATGCTCTTTTGGCACCGGCTTCTTTCATTTTTTCACAGGCGATTTCTATTCCTTTGTTTGTTCCGGAGATGACCAATTGTCCCGGGCAATTGTAATTGGCCGGAACGACAATCTCATCTGTGATAGAAGCGCAGATTTCTTCAACTTTTTCATCTTCAAGACCCAAAATTGCAGCCATTCCCGAAGGATTGATTTCACAGGCTTCCTGCATAGCAAGTGCACGTTGGTAGACTAATCTTAGACCATCCTCTAAGGCAAGTGTTCCGTTAGCGACTAAGGCCGAAAATTCGCCCAAAGAGTGACCTGCAACCATATCAGGTTTGAAATCCGGAGCAGTTTTGGCCAAAATCACCGAATGCAAAAAGATGGCCGGTTGGGTAACTTTGGTCTGCTTCAATTCTTCCTCCGTTCCTCCAAACATGATGTCAGAAATCCTGAATCCCAATATTTCATTGGCTTTTTCGAAAAGGTCTTTGGCTTCTGCACTGCTTTCATACAGGTCTTTACCCATACCTGAAAACTGTGCCCCTTGTCCCGGAAAAACGTATGCTTTCATAATTTACGGTTTATTTAGATTAACGAAGGGCAAATATATCAAAAAAAATTAGCCTGTGTTTTGCCTCTATTTTCATCGTAATGAATCGTCTCTTGCTCAGGAATTTTATTATGATTTTGGATTGATCCAAATCATTATAGATTATGGGTTGTCATCAAAAATGGCGATGAAATTGGATTTCTTTTCATTAAGATCATCCTATATTTTGTATGAGGGTTCAAAATATCCGATCATTACCATAATTTCAACCAGATCAATGAAAAAATATCAGGGAATGGCCTAAAATAAAAATCCTAGAATAAGTCAAACTCAATCTAAATTTTTGATCTTTTGACTACAAAAATTTTGATTTTTCTTCCTGAGTTGGAATCCTGCATGTTTCTTTTTTTCCAAACCATTTATACCTGTTTTTTGCAATCCAATCATATACCGGATCCCGGATAAACGATGGGACAATATTGAACACATACATAGCAGGCCAAAGACTTCCAAGATTTCTGGAGATTTCGAGTGCGGCTTCGCTCTTATAAAAAACTTGATCACCCCTTATCAAAATGATAGAATCAATGTAATCCTCATTGATTTTATAATCTTTCAGAATATTTTTGGTTGAAGAGTCTTGAAGTGCCCCAAATTTAAATCTGTCTTTTTTATCCCTTTTGATAACA
>NZ_CDSBKL010000235.1:0-6454 GCF_977115555.1 Aquiflexum sp. | reverse complement strand
CTACTCCTTCCAATCCACTTTTCCCATCTTCACATCTCTTGAATTGCCCCCGATCATGACTTCAAATTCACCCGGTTCCCAGACAAAATCCAAATCAGAATTGTAAAATTTGAGATCTTCCGGCGTGATTTCAAAAGTTATGGCTTTGGTTTCTCCAGCTTTCAAATTTACTTTTTGAAACCCCTTCAATTCCTTGACTGGCCTGGTCACAGAACCCACGACATCCCTGATATACAATTGGACAACTTCCTTACCATCATATTTACCTGAGTTGGTCAATTCAATGCTTGCGGTCAATGTCTGATTGCCTTGAAGAGCGGTTTCACTCAATTTGATTTCACCATAATTAAAATCAGTATAACTCAGACCAAATCCAAAAGGATAAAGAGGTTCGTTGGTTACATCCAAGTAATTGGACCGGAATTTTGAGAACCACTGACCTTCTGCAAGCGGACGCCCTGTATTTTTGTGGTTGTAATAAATCGGGATCTGTCCGACATTTTGGGGAAAAGTGGTGCTGAGCTTACCGGAAGGGTTGACATCCCCAAACAAAACATCGGCAATCGCATCTCCGGCTTCACTTCCTGCAAACCATACATTGAGAATCGCAGGGACATTCTCTTCCTCCCATGTCAAAGCCAAAGGTCTTCCCGTAAATAACACCATCACAACAGGCTTACCAGTTTTCAGCAATGCCTTCAGCAAATCCCTTTGATTTTCGGGCAATTCGATATTGCTCAAGCTTGAGGATTCTCCGGACATTTCAGCTGATTCCCCCAAAGCTGCCACAATCACATCAGCATTCTTGGCGACAGCAAGCGCCTCTTGAATCAGGACCGAAGCAGGACGGTTGTCTCGGTAGGTAGGTTTGCCGAATATACTGATCCGGGATTCCAACAAGGAATCTGCGACCACGTTTGCACCTTTGGCATAGACTATTTTTGCCTGGTCGCCTACTGCTTTTTTCAATCCATCTGCCAATGAAACAGATTGGTCAAACCTTCCCGCAACGCTCCAAGTTCCGGCCATGTTTTCTTTGTTGTCTGCCAATGGCCCTATCAAAGCAATGGTACCTTTCTTTTGGATAGGCAAAGCATTGTCTTTGTTTTTGAGCAATACAAAAGATTGGGCAGCGATTTCCCTTGCAACTTGGCGGTTTTCCGCGTTAAAAACTTCCTTCTTAGCCCGCTCAGGATCAGCATATTTATATGGATCATCGAACAAACCCAACTTATACTTTGCTATCAAAATCCTTTTACAGGCTTCTTCAATCTCCTTTTCAGTGATTTTTCCTTCTTCCAAAGATTGCTTTAATGTTGTCAAAAACCCCTCTCCAACCATATCCATATCCACACCGGCTTTCAAGGAAAGTTCAGATACCTTTTGCAAGTCTCCGATTCCATGGTCTATCATTTCATTGATGGCGGTATAATCGGTCACCACAAAACCATTAAATCCCCATTGGTCTCTCAAGACATCTGTCATCAACCATTTGTTTGCTGAGGCGGGGATTCCCTCTATCTCGTTGAATGAAGTCATCACAGATCCGACTCCTGCATCTACGGCAGCTTTGTAAGGCAAAAAATATTCATTGTACATCCTGATCCGGCTCATGTCCACTGTATTGTAATCCCTTCCTGCCTCGGGTGCACCATACAGCGCAAAGTGCTTGACACAGGCCATAATCGTATTGTTGAGGGAAAGGTCTTCACCTTGATAACCTTTGATCATGGCTTTGGCAATCTGTGCTCCGAGGTATGGATCTTCACCACTTCCTTCTGAAACCCTCCCCCATCTTGGGTCACGGGAGATATCCGTCATCGGCGAAAAAGTCCAGTTGATCCCGTCAGCACTTGCTTCGATAGCTGCGATTCTTGCCGATTTCTCCACCAATTCCATATCCCAAATAGTGGACATTCCAATCGGAATCGGAAAAAGGGTTTCGTATCCATGGATCACATCCATTCCAAAAATCATTGGGATCCCAAGTCTGCTTTCTTCTACGGCAATTTTCTGAACAGCCCTTATCTTTTCAGCAGTTTTGATATTGAAAAGACCGCCTACACTTCCTGCTTTAATCTTTTCTGCAATGTTGGAACTTGAAGCCAATCCAGTCGTGAAATCACCGGAAGCAGGCAGATTGAGCTGTCCGATCTTTTCTTCCAAGGTCATAAGAGAAATAATAGAGTCCGCTTTGTAGGCATATGACTCCTCCAAAGACATATTTTCCTTAGAGGGATTACATGCAATAGCAAGGCTGATTACAACAGTAAAAATTAAAAACCTGATGAATCTGTTCATTTTGATGGTTATTTTGTGGTGAACTATTCAGTAATTCAACTTTTATAGAAAGTCATACTAATATCGGGAATTATTCAAGGATACGTCTAAATAAAGCCACTAAAGCTAATTTATACCTAATGACTAAATCCTAGCTTTTTCAATCCTTCCTTTACTTCCTGATCTTTCATAAACAAATCCCAAAGCAATCCTGACCGGTGGTTTTCAATCATGATGATGATCGGACCTTGGTCTATTGCCAAAAAGGAATCCGCATACCATTGCTCGGTGATGTTGAAAGCGTCATAAAATCCATATTGCCCCCAAAGTCTTTCTCCCATTTTGTAATAGAAAAAATTGAGTGCTTTCATCGATGCTTCAGGAGTAAAAGGAAAAGATGACAAGGCCGCTGTCGGAGAAATCACTCCAAGGTCATTGGTAGGTGAGTGGGCATTGTATCCGAGGTGGTTGTCACTAGCAGTCAATCCCCAACTTGACTCAGAATATCCCGCAAAACCCTGTGGGTTGCTGATGGCATGGGCTTGATTGATGCGGGAATGGTTGACATTTTGTGTCCAATAATCGGCGTATTGATCGGAAAGATTTCTTGGATCCAATCCAAGAAAGGAATAATGTGCAAAGAAAAGCGGTCCACCAAAATCATATCCAAGAGGAAGTTGGATCTGGAAAAACTGCTTGCCGTTACGCATGGCACCATTGTTTGCCCAGCCTTTTTCATATACGGTTTTGCTGATCGGATGCGTTGGGGAAGCTGCCCCGAGCACATATACAATCAGTGCTTCATTGTATCCACGGATGGGCAGATTCATGTCCCAACCAAATTGTGGAGACCAATGCCAATACAATATATCCTGACCTCCACGGGTATACCAATCCCATTCAATCCCGCGCCATAGCAGATCAATCTTTTCTGCCAAAGTATCTTCAATTGGGTCACTGGTATTCAGATAAGCTTTGACAGTCAAAAGTCCCTGAACCAATAAGGCTGTTTCCACCAAGTCACCACCATTGTCTTTGGCGCTGAACGGGATCACTTTTCCGGTGTTTCCATCCATCCAATGAGCCCAAGCCCCATGAAAGCGGTCAGCCTGCCCAAGGAAATCAACGATTTTGGAAATCCTTTCAATACCCTGTTGATGGGTGATAAACCCTCTTTCTATCCCTACCAAAATGGCCATCAGGCCAAATCCTGTCCCACCTGAAGTCACCAGATTTCCTGAGGTATTTCTTTCCCTTGCCATGCCGCTGTTTGGATGGGCAAAATCCCAAAAATACCGGAAGGTTTGTTCCTGAACTTTGGTCAGTAATTCCTCTTCTGAAATTACGGGAAATGCATTGTCCGGCCTGAATGTAGAGAAGAATTCTTTTTTTATTGCTGCAAAACTCTGCCCTTCAGTTCCCTTTAATGCATTGGATATTTCCAGCGTGTATTTCGAAAGATCCATCAATGGCGAGGTAGATTCAATCTTGACCTTTTTGTCATTTTCGGTAAATGTAAATTTCAAATTGGGTACAGATTGCCCTGTGATTTTGGTGGCTGAAATCAGAGATTGTTGGTTGACAGGATCGGAAAAATCTAGAGTTAAAGAAAAATTCAAAGGAACATTGACTGTTCTGCCTGTTTTGGTTTGTTCGGAATTTTCAAAAGCCAAAGAAATTACCTCTAATCCGGCATCGACTGTCTTGAATTTTACTTCTTTACCTGAAAATGTGTTTCCATCAGTTCCTTTGAGACCTTTTGATATGGAAATAGTGTAAATGTTATTTACCTTCAAAAAACCGGCAGGAGTAATCAAGATGGTTTTGTTATCTTGATTTAATGTCAATGAAACAGGGGTTTCGCGGGTATTCTCCAAAAGCAAAATCGAAGTCTGGATCGTAGCGCGGTCAATTTCAGAGGAAAATTCCAATTTGATTTGGCTATCAATGGGCAAGTTTTCAGAAATATTTCCTGAAAGGTTGATTTCATTATTTCCCACAGCTATATTTTGAAGAATCAGGGAGGTTGACTCAAACTCACTTTCCCTACATCCCATAATCAAACTGCAGATTAAGAAAAACACATAAATTCCTGGTCTGACTTTCATTTCAAAAAAAGAGAAATCCAAGTATTCATTTTTTATCAATTTCATTTTTTACCGGAGTCAGAAACTGCTTCAAGTATTTGGCCATCTAATTTCAACCTTTCTCTCAATCTGCTATATTCCAAATCCTGAACTGCCATATTTCCATCTATTGCCAAAACTGCGGCCGTAGCAGCAGATTGACCCAATACCATGAAGACAGGTTCCATTCTGATAGATCCAAAGGCTGTATGGGATGAGCTTACACAAACAGGAACCAATAAGTTTTTCACCTCTCCAGTTTTGGGAATTATTGCCCGATATGGAATTGGAAAAGGTCTCTCTACCCCAGCTTCAAAATTCCCCTCATTTTGGACAAAGCCATTATGGTCCACATATCTCTGGACCATGTGGCTATCCATGGTATAAGCAGCAAGCCCTACTGCATCTTCCACCTGTGGCACCAACCCCTCACAATCCCGCTGGGTGACTACATAGTCGCTTCGCATTCTTCTTGCTTCTCTGATATAGAGCTGAGGAGACCATCCACCCCTATCTTCAAATTCATCCTTGGCTAAGCCCCACTTGGACACCTTTTCCCTGACTTTTTCAGGAATCCTAGGGTGGTAAGCCAATGTCCACATCAAACCCTGTTGGTATTCAAGATGACGCTGGGCAATCTTTTCGCGTACTTCATAACTCCCTTCGGGATATTCAAAGTTTTGGCCAATAAAATCAGTAGAAAACCCTTTTTGGTTATTGGTGTCTGTCTTTCTGTTTGGCATGGGCGAATTGATCCAAGGAACCAAAGGATCGCCATAATGGTACATTTTTTCGATGGGACCAGTGGCAGCCTCATAATTTCGAAAGAGTAACTCATAGTCTAATTCTGTATAGTTCTTTGGCTTTTCAAAAGGAATTCTGTTTTCCGGATGATCTGTCAAGGTCATGCGGTAGCAATAGGCTTGGATTTTTTTGTCGGCAGTCCCATCGATTCCCGGGCCTCCTTCTATGATAAAGGGAAGCAATCCACTTGAAGGGTTTCCTTTTTCAATAAAAGGGTCCACACCGGGTATGAAATTATGGTGAACGGCATTCCTGGAAACTTTCCCTTTCAGGGTAATATTGTAGTGATTTGCCTGAACGCCATTTAAAGTTTCTCCAAACTCGGAATTGGCTTCCCTTCCTACCATATAACTCACTCCGGCTGCTGCCATCAAGTCCCCTTCGTAAGTAGCATCAATAAACATTTTGCCACGGTAAGTTTCCCCACTTTCCATTGTAATGGCGACGATGCGGTCATTATTTAGCTCCACTCCTATTTCACGGTCAAGTCTTTTTTCGGTAACCAGTTCGATATCTTCAGAATCCATCATCTGTTGGTAGACTTTCATTGCCACCGAAGGTTCAAATGTCCACATGGCATCTTCTCCTTCTTTTGAAGGGATTTCTGGATTTGGTTTAAAATATTCGGATCGCTGCTGCCATTTCCAGTTTTCGGGATTTTCATAGTAGCCTTTGATATTTTGATAAAACTCTCTGGAAATACCACCGATTGCCTGTTTGTTTCCAATATCAGTGGCGCCAAGTCCTCCTGTTGTCAGGCCGCCGACATGATTTGTAGGCTCAATTAATAATACAGATTTACCCATGCGTGAGCCTTGAATGGCAGAGGCGATTCCAGCTGAAGTTGCGCCGTAAATCACCAAATCATAGGAAGAATCCTGTCCTAAAACCGGAGTTGAAACATTGAGTGATAAAATCAAAAATAGAGATAAAAACAGATCCTTCATGTCAAATTTGGTTTAGATTCATTTTAGCCTTTCCTCTAAGACCAATACCTGCCCATCAGCTTTCAGACTTTTTTGAATTTTTTCATAAGGTAAATCCTGCACTGCTATTTTTTCATCTATTGCCAAAGCTGCGGCTGTAGCTGCGGATTGTCCCAAGATCATAAATACCGGTTCCATACGGATAGATCCAAAAGCAGTATGGGAACTTGACACACAGACAGGAACCAAGAGGTTTTCGCAATCCTTCTTTTTGGGAACAATGGTCCCATAAGATATGCTGTAAGGATTCTCAGGATG
>NZ_CDSBKL010000234.1:0-6467 GCF_977115555.1 Aquiflexum sp. | reverse complement strand
AATGAGGCAATGATTTTCATAATGTGTAATTGTTTTGGTTTGGAGTAAATTAAAAGAGAGGTTTTGAAAACCTCTCTTTTAGACTCATATGAAAGAAAAAAGTTTAATTCTTTTAGATAAATTTAAACTAAATAGTTTTAATTGATAATTACAGCAGGAAGGTTCTGGGCTTTGAATTTTTCATTGTAGGTCTTGATGTCATTTTCTATCAGCATTTTCAAATCGGATTTGTATCCTTCCCATTCCTTATCCAAATCCACCAAACGCTGTTTTGAACCTGCTGTCAGCCTTGGGTCATGCACATCCACTGTTGCCCTCAGGTCAAAGTATTGGGCATTCAGCTGACTCGGAAAATTGATGACATCCTGGAAATTCCCCTGACGGGTTTCGACGAGCTTGGCTTCCCAATCCACCAACTTCTGGATCAAATCCTTACCGGCCTGATAAAGCTCCTTGGCATCCTCTTTTTCTTCCAACAAAGAATTATGGTGCTCAATCTGACTTTTGACATTCCTCATGTCATTCACGGATTGGTGGATATCTGTGATTGAAAGTGCTGCCATTTCAAGCAAAGCCTGCTGTTCTTTCCAGTTTTGGGAGCTGATGTTTTTGAGGTTTGGATCCTGTAGCAGGTCTATTTCAGTTTCGGATACAGCCCCATTGTAACTTATTCTCGCCTTGTATTTTCCGGGTGCTACGCGGTGGCCGCTATAATCCCCGTAGACAAAAGCATTGGGAATGGCCAATAAGGTTTCTCCTCTAAAATTCCATGCAAACCTGTTCAATCCTTTTTTGGCAGGAATGACCTGCTCGGGCGCAGGGCCACCGGAAAAAGGTTTGAAACTTTCATCTTTAATGGATGAATAGGACCTGATGACTATACCTGAAGCGTCCAAGATTTCGAGAGTGACTTCAAGAGAATCCACTTTTTCGGGCAAATAATAATCCAAAATCACCCCTGTTGCAGGATTTTGCCCGATTCCAGGAGGAAGGTCCATCCAAGAAGGAATATATCCTTCGTATTTGTACGTTGGCTTTGGGGAATAAATTTTCAAACCTGAGAAATCTCCTTTAGACTGCTGCAGCGCACTGAGGTCATCCAAAATCCAAAATGCCCTTCCTGCTGTAGAGACGACCAAATCATTGTCAGCAAAAGCCATATCAGTAATCGGAACTATAGGAAGGTTCAACTGAAGTTTTTGCCAATTTGATCCTCCGTTGAAAGAAACGTAAAAACCCCTTTCAGCACCTCCATACAAAAGACCTTTTGCCTTTTTGTCTTCTCTGATCACTTTGATAAAATCATCTTTATCAACACCTGTATCTATCTTGGTCCAGGTTTTTCCATAGTCGGTGGTTTTGAAAGACATATTCGAAAAATCATTGAACTTGTATCGTGTAGCGGCTATGTAGGCAGTTCCTTTGTCATGAGGGGAAACTTCAATAGATTGGATCAGACTTTCGGGCAAGCCGGAAGGGGTAATGTTTTCCCAGGTTTTTCCACCATCCTTAGTAATATGAACAAGTCCACAGTCACTTCCGGTATAAATGACCCCTTTTTCATGGATAGATTCTATGACATAGCTTAAGGTATTGTAGTTTTCTCCTCCCGCACCTTCATTGGTGATGGGAGCGCCACCCGGACCTTGTTTTGATTCTTCATTTCTGGTGAGGTCAGGGCTGATTTCTTCCCAAGACATTCCTCCGTCTGTGGTTTTGAAAAGGACATTCCCACCATGGTAAATGGTATTGTAATCATGAGGAGAAGCAATGACAGGCGCATTCCAATTGAAACGGAAACGCATATCTTTGGCATCATAGGCCAAAATATTGGCAGGATATTGCCTGATATCTTTGGTATGTCCGTGTTGCGTATCCATCACGTCAATCAAACCTTGGTAACAACCCCCATAGAGCAAAACAGGATTATTGGGGTCAAAAGCAATAAAAGCCGATTCACAACCCGGACCGATAAACCAATCCTTATCTGTCAGTCCGATGTAGTTGTTTCGGCTGGCAATCACCAAAGAAGTATTGTCCTGCTGTCCTGCATAAAGTTTATAGGGAAAACCGGCATCAACATTTAACCTGTAAAACTGTGCAGAAGGCTGATTGTCCTGAGTAGACCAACTTTTGCCTGCATCGAATGTAATCTCCGCGCCACCATCATCTCCCAAAATCATATTGGATGGGTTGTTTGGATTGATCCAAAGGTCATGCGTATCGATGTGCCTGACCGCCACAACAGTAAAATTTTTGCCACCATCGATTGATTTGGTCAAGGGGGAATTCAACACATATACCACATCTGCATTGACCGGGTCAGCCTCCACTTCCATATAGTACCAAGACCTTGAAGTCAACAGTTGGTTGTTGGTCATATGTGCCCAAGTCTCGCCGCCATTATCCGAGCGATAGACGCCTGCAACTGATTTTTCAGCCTCCACAATGGCAAAAACCCTTTCCGAATTGGCTCTGGAGACACTCACCCCGATTTTGCCCATTTCCTTTGGAAGGCCATTGTTGATTTTGGTCCAGGTATCTCCGCCATCAATGGATTTCCATATTCCGCAACCCGCGCCGCCACTTTGTACCTGCCATGGCAACCTTCGGTATTCCCACATTGCGGCATACAAAATCCTCGGGTTATTGAAATCCATGCTTAGGGAAGAGGCTCCGGTATTTTGGTCTACATACAGTACTTTGGTCCAGGTAGTGCCTCCGTCAGTACTCTTATAAATTCCCCTTTCCTCACTTGGGCCATGTGCCGCACCCTGTGCAGCCACAAATACAATATCTGGATTATCAGGATGGATAGTTATGTCTGAAATGTGACGGGTCTTTTCCAATCCCATGTTTTTCCAGGTTTTGCCACCATCGGTAGATTTATATACCCCATCGCCAAAAGAAGTCATCACACCTCGGATCGCATGCTCGCCCATTCCGACATAGATCACATTGGGATCCGATTCACTTACTGCGATTTCACCAACAGTCCCAGTTTTGAAAAAACCGTCTGAAACATTGCGCCATGAAATGCCCGCATTTTCTGTTTTCCAAAGACCGCCGCCTGTGTAGCCTACAAAAAATACCTGATCATTGTTTGGCACTCCGGAGACGGCATTGGACCTGCCTCCCCTGTATGGACCAATATTTCTCCATTTGAGTCCTTGGTACAATTCAGCATCAAACTGCGGGGCAGGTGCCGGTGTAGATTTTCCTCTTTGGGAAAAAGTAGGAAAGGACATGAATAGAATCATGCCGAATAAAATCAGTTTTTTCATGCTAAAGGTTGATTGATGTTCTTGAATTTGAGAAAAAAAATTTAGAAAGTATAATCGGAGGCCCCTTCCCTGCGATATTTCTTTCAGGCATTATAATTCAAAATACAATCCTATAAAAAGCAGTTAGTTAAAGCTAAGCTTTCCTAAAACTGTAGAGATATGGTGCCTTGTGGCTTTTGCCTGTGTACAACTTTTCATGTCTTTCGAGGATATCGAGCCCAAGCATCTTTCTTTGAAAAGTCGTTCTCCGGATTTTTTCGCCAAAAATCGCTTCGTAAACCTGTTGAAGTTCATTCATCGTAAAGCGCTCAGGAAGCAGGTTTCCGCCTATAAGCTTTCGCTCCAGATTTTCCCGTAATGTCTGCAACGCTTTTGCCACGATCGCATTGTGGTCCAAAATCAGTTTGGGAAGGTTTTCAATATCATACCAAGCTATAGAATCTGATAGGATATCAGGTGTCAGGACAACTTTTTCAAAATTGATCAGGGCAAAATAAGAAACCGAAATAAACCTGTCCAACATCCAATGATCAGGATCCATGTGAAACCCATTGGCTGCAAGGATGGTCTGCATTACCTCAGGCCTGAACCTGGCCAAATTGCCAAAAGTGTAAAATTGCTCCAGGTAAATGTTATCCAATCCAGTCCTTTCCTTCAACCCACGCTTTGCTGCCTCATCCAAGTCTTCATTTTTCTTTACAAAACCCCCGGGTAACGCAAGCCATCCGGTATCATGGTATTCCATCAGGAGTATTTTCAGCTTCCCTTTAGAAAAACCGAAAATAACCGAATCAAATGCGATATGGGGTAAAAACCCCTGAGTTTCAAGAACCGTCATGCTTTTGGGCGAATGAATCAAGCATCAAGTAAGTAGGAAAAATGTTAACAAACAATTATTATTGTCTCAATATGTTACAATAGAACCAAATCCTAACCCAAAATGAAACAGTGCCTATTTACTTTAGTTTTCCTTCTTATGACTTCATCTGCCATGTTTGCTCAGGGAAAAGACGCTTTTCCGGTACAGACCACTATCAAAAACGGGATCATTGAAGGAGATTACAACACCAAGACCGGAATCCAAACCTACTTTGGAGTACCGTTTGCAAAACCACCTGTGGGAGAACTGAGGTGGAAAGCACCGCAGCCGGTGGATAATTGGAACGGAATAAAAGTCACCAAAGAATTTGGTCCAAGACCGATGCAAAAACTCATTTGGGGCGATATGAATTCCCGGTCCAATGGCGTCAGCGAGGATTGTCTTTACCTGAATGTATGGACACCAACCACCCGGACCAATAAGGACTTGCCTGTTTTGGTCTATTTCTTTGGCGGGGGTTTTGTAGCCGGAGACGGAGCCGAACCAAGATATGATGGGGAAAGCATGGCTAAAAAAGGGGTCGTTGTAGTCACAGTGAACTACAGACTCAACATTTTTGGCTTCCTTGCCCATCCTGAATTGAGTGCTGAAGCACCATACAAAGCATCCGGAAACTACGCCTTGTTGGACCAAGCAATGGCCCTGAAATGGGTCAATGAAAACATTGCCGCATTCGGAGGAGATCCAAAAAAGGTTACGATTGCAGGTGAATCTGCAGGTTCGATTGCAGTCAGCTATCAGATGGCTTCACCGCTTTCGAGAAATCTGATTGCAGGCGCCATCGGTGAAAGCGGTTCGGGAGTTTCAGCTTTGGCGCCGACCACTTTGGCAGAAGCTGAAAAAATCGGGGTGGAGTTTCTACAGAAATTCGGGGTCAAAAGCATTGCCGAAATGAGAAAACTGCCTGCCCGTGATATATATGAGATGTACAATGAATCCGGAAGATTTGGATTCCCTGTCGTTCTCGACGGTCATGTGCTTCCAAAAAGTCTTGTAGACATCTTCAATGCCCGGGAACAGGCACAGGTTCCCTTACTTTTGGGTTGGAATACACAGGAAAATCCCGCTGCTGCTTTCATGCAAGGATTGCCAAACACCAAAGAGAATTTCATAACCAAAGTGAAGCAGGCATACCCTAATGACTATGAGGAAGTACTGAAACTATATCCACATGAGACAGAAGAGCAAGTTGCTTATTCAGCCATGGATTTGGCCGGTGACAGGTTTATTTCTTACAGTACCTGGAAGTGGTTTGACCTTCACAGAAGCAATTCCGACCAACCGGTATTCCGATACTTGTATGCCAAATTGAGACCGCCTTTGGTGGATGAAACGCTAGAAACAGGACTGGCAGGAGGCACTTCCAAAAGAGCCATCAATGCTCCGCCAAGACCAAAAGACCTCGGTGCTCCACATGCCGCTGAGATCGAATATGCGATGGGTAATCTTCCCCGAATCAAGGAATTTGCCTGGACAGAGGATGATTATAAAACCTCCGAAACCATGTTGGAGTTCTTCACCAACTTTGTGAAAACAGGAAATCCAAACGGGGAGGGGCTTCCGGAATGGCCCAAGGCCCTGCCAAAAGACGACAATCCTCCCGTGATGGTGATCAATACTGAATCAAAAACTGTCCAGGCCACCAATGATGCCAGGTACAGGTTCCATGATAGAAACTTCAAAAACGACAAATAAATCAAACCTATTAGACAAAAACCCCTTCTACTGATTGTAGAAGGGGTTTTTTTGTGAAACAAATTTAGTCTTTAAGCCTGCAATAATTACTGCTTTGCAATCCTATAGACTGCCGCTCTATTTTGGTCAGAAACTTTCAACAAGTAAATTCCCGGACTAAGGCTCCCCATTTCAATTTCCAAGGTATTTTCCAAAACATCTATCCTCCTCAACAATTGTCCTGCAGGACTGAACAATTCGATATTTGAACCGCTTTGGACTTGTTCGATTCTCAACAATGCTTTTACCGGATTGGGATACATTTTGATTTGCTCAGCTTTTTCCTTTGGAAGTGAAAGAATAACCAAATCGAGTTCTTCCAACTTGACTTTTCTAAAAAATGCGGTACCAATAGTAATCCCCAAGTCAAATACGATTCTTGCCTGTTCATCTGTGGGATCACTCATGGTAAATACCGAGGTATATTCCCTAAAGTCATTAGACAAAACAGCATTTCCACCTCCACTGTAACCATTATAGGGGTCACTTGCTTTTCCAAGATAATAATTCAAGGCAAGTGCTTGTTCGGCTCTAGCTTCAAATGAAAACCTGTAAATTTTTCCTTTTTC
>NZ_CDSBKL010000233.1:0-6468 GCF_977115555.1 Aquiflexum sp. | reverse complement strand
CCCTAAGAACTTAGACAGGTCTGTTATCCTGTCTATGGAAATACTCTACTATTTGGCCTTTGCTTCATATTTTCTTTCACCAATTTCCGTCCCCTTATACATGTTTAAGATGTTTAGGTTGACTTTGAAACATGGACTTTCTTCTAACTCTCCTTTAGTTATTGTGGTATTTGGATACATTAACTCTGTATTCATGAACAAAATTGAAAAGGGAGTTGAATTGGCCCAATTGGGCTATAAATTATCAGAACTATTGGCAGATGAGGAAATAGGAACGAAGGTTAGGGCTAATTTCCATATATTCATCTCATTTTGGTTGATGCCAATGTCCAAAACATTGCCTGATTTGGAGGACTCTTTCAAAAGAGGACTTCAATCCGGGGAATTTGAATTCAATTCCCTAACAGCCCTAATGATCATGTTTAACCAGTTTTTCTCAGGAGAACTATTGGAAAATATGATTAAAAGAGGTGAAATATTAACTAAGCAGATGACCCCATTGAATCAATCTTTGCAGATTGAACGGGTAAAAATGTTCAGGCAAGTGGCAACTTCTCTAGTTGAAGGTTTTTCTAGTTATGAAAAAATTAAAGGTGAGATTTTGGATGAGGACCTTCTTGATTTTCCTGATGGTCCGGTTTCATCTAGTTATTATGGAAATCTTTATGAATTAAAAAAAGTGGTGGCTATTGTTTTCAATAAGAATGAGGTTGCATACGAAAATGCAATAAAGCAAAAGGCATATTTGGTTTCGGTGATGGGTACCATGGGAGAATATCTCCATTACTTCTATGAAAATATTTGTATCTCCTTAATTTACAATTCAAGAGATAAACAAGAGCAGAAAAAACTCTTAAAAACTGTAAAGAAGAATATTCAAAGGTTCAATAAATACATTAAACATAATGAAGACAACTTCCTTCATAGGTTAGAAATTATGAAAGCCGAATATCATTGGTTGCTCAATGATTTGGATTTGGCAGTCAAATGTTTTTCTAATGCGATCAGGTATGCAAGAAAAAATAAATTCATACATGACGAAGCTATGGCATGGGAGCGATTTGGGATTTTCTATCAATCCCAAAACCAGCCTGAGGCGGCCCAGTTTTATTTTTCCAATGCCTACAAGGCATATGCGAAATGGGGGGCAAAAGCAAAGCTAATCCAAATGAAAGAAGAGTACGCAGGGTTTATTTCTTCTGAGGATATAGGTCTAAAATCCAATAACCTTGACCTGGATACGATACTAAAAACCATCAACCTTATCTCCGGTGAAATGGTGCTTGAAAACATCCTAAAAGGTCTGATGAACCTTCTGACAGAAAATGCCGGTGCGGATAGGGCTTTCTTGGTTACGAAGGAAAAAGATAAAAAGGTAATCAAAGCCTCTTTGGATATTTCCAACAATGAGATACAGGTCTTGCAGGATTTGCCTTTTGACCAGTTTGAAGACATCAGCCATTCTGTGGTCAATTATGTCATGAGGACTGGTGAAACCTTGGTCTTGGAGGATGCAGGTGCAAAACTTCCCTATTCCAATGACGAATATATTTTAAGGAATAAAATCAAATCCGTGGTTTGTCTGCCACTGAAACATGCAGGCCAGGGCTTTGCCTACCTATATCTTGAAAACAGGTTGTTGTCAGGTGCATTTACCCAAGAAAGGATAGAAATACTCCAGGTAATGGCTACCCAAACAGCCATTTCGCTACAAAATGCCATGTTGTTGGATCAGACCACGCGACTCAACATGGAACTGAAGCAAGAGGTAGAGGTTAGGAAAGCTGTCGAAGAAAATCTCAGAATCAATGAAAAAAGACTTGAAGAATACAATGCCAATCTTGAGTTCAAAGTCAAGGAGAGGACCATTGATTTACAATCCGAAAAAGAGAAGAGTGACGAACTGCTTTTGAATATTTTGCCAATGGACATCGCAAGAGAACTCAAGGAAAAAGGCACTGCTCAGGCCAAAAAATATGAAAGTGTCACGGTATTGTTTACTGATTTCAAAGGGTTTTCGATCGTTGCCGAAAAAATGAGTGCAGATGACCTTGTCTCTGAAATTGATTTTTGTTTCAAAGAGTTTGACAGGATTATTCAGAAATATCCTATAGAAAAAATCAAAACTATTGGAGATTCTTATATGGCTGTAGGAGGTCTTCCGATTACCAACCAAACCCACGCAATCGATGTCATCAAAGCGGCATTGGAATTAAGGGATTTTATAGAAGACCACAAACAAAAAAATAAAGCAAAAGGCAAACCGATTTTTGAAGTGCGGATTGGTGCCCATTCCGGAAATGTGGTTGCAGGTATTGTAGGGCTCAAAAAATTCGCCTACGACATTTGGGGTGATACCGTAAATCTAGCTTCCCGAATGGAAAGCAGTAGTGAGGCAGGGAAAGTCAATATTTCAGGTACTACTTATGAGCTTGTCAAAGACCATTTTGACTGTACTTACCGGGGAAAAATAAAAGCCAAAAACAAGGGAGAAGTGGACATGTATTTTGTAGAAGGGCTTAAATCAAAAAATTGATCGACTTTAGCATGCCATATCCAGGTGCTTTACAGCTACCTGGAAGCCAAAAATCACCTCTTGAACAGTTAAAAACCTTTTAAATTTCTTCGAAACAGATAAATTGAAACCTGTACTTATCCCAATTAAAATCAATTCAAAATGAAATGGCAAGGAAGGCGCAAAAGCAGTAATGTAGAAGACCGACGTGGTCAATCTCTAGGTGGAGGAGGCGGGGGTATCAATCCCATGTTGCTTGGACCATTGATCAAGTTGCTTTTTTCCAAAGCAGGTTTGGTAATCGTAGGTGGGTTTTTCCTTGTCATGTGGCTTACAGGTACCAATCCGATCACTTTGATATCGCAGTTCACGGGAGGGGGACAAATGTCTCAGGTAGCCTCAGATTACAGGCCAAGCGCTGAGGAAGAACAACTCGCGGAATTCACGGCTGTGGTTCTCGCAGAAACTGAAAATGTATGGCACAGCCTAATGGATGGATATAGAGAACCCGGCTTGGTTCTATTCACAGGTGGCGTTGATTCTGCCTGTGGTTTTGCTTCTTCGGCTACAGGTCCTTTTTATTGTCCGGGGGATGAAAAAGTATACATAGACTTAGGCTTTTTTCAGGATATGGGAAAGAAATTGGGCGCTCATGGGGATTTTGCCCAAGCCTATGTGATCGCCCATGAAGTCGGCCATCATATACAGAGATTGGATGGAACTTTGGAACGTGTACAGTCACAGCGTGGAAAACTTCCGGAAGCTGAATTCAACAGACTGATGGTTATGTTAGAACTTCAGGCGGATTTTTATGCGGGTATTTGGGCACATTACACCCAAAAAGTCGCCAAAATCCTTGAACCAGGAGACTTGGAGGAGGCCTTGAATGCTGCTAGTTCGGTTGGAGATGACAGGCTTCAAAGGCAGGCAACCGGAAAAGTCGTCCCTGATTCTTTTACCCATGGTACCTCAGAGCAAAGATCCCGGTGGTTTAAGCTTGGTTTTGATACAGGAGATGTAACCCTTGGAGATACTTTCAATGCAAGGAGACTGTAAGTATTGATTATGAAAACATCGTTTCAAAAAATCATAGAAATACTATTTTGCTCATTTCTTCTATTCTTCAGCTCTTTACACGCGGTTTGCTTAGCGCAAAAACCCAAGGAAGAATTCAATATCCTTTTGATCCATGTAGATGATTTGGGTTGGGCGGATATTGGCGTTTTGGGGAGCGATTTTTATGCAACGCCAAATATTGACAGATTAGCTGCTGAAGGGATATTATTTACAAATTCTTATGCCGCAGCTGCGATCTGTTCACCGACAAGAGCAGCTTTGTTGACAGGAAAATATCCTGCAAGGACAGGCATCACTGATTGGATCCGGGCAAAATTCCAGGGTGGAAGTGGAATGGCTTTGCCCGATGAGTTTGAAGAAAATCCCGGAAAGGAATGGAAAACTCCAAAAAACCAAGGGTTCTTACCCTTAGAAGAAATCACTTTGGCAGAAAGACTCCTTCAGTATGGATATACCAATCTTCATGTCGGCAAATGGCATTTAGGAGAAGAGGGGCATTATCCGGAAGATCAGGGTTTTCACTTTAATGTTGGAGGAAATGATTTGGGTCAGCCACCAAGTTATTTTGATCCATACCTCCCCCAAAATCCTGTTGAATATTATGAATTCAAAAATCTTCCACCCAGAAAAGGGGGAGAGTTTCTGATGGATAGAGAGGGGGATGAGGTGGTAGCCTTTATTCAAAACCAAAGGGACAGAAAGTTTTTTATCCATTGGGCGCCATATGCCGTCCATACCCCGATCATGGGCAAAGCTGAGCTGATTGAAAAATACCAACAAAAGCAAAAAGGGAATCAAGGTAATCCCGTATATGCTGCCCTTGTGGAGAGTCTTGACCAAAATGTCGGGAAGGTAATCGAAGAACTTGAAAGATTGGGTTTGACCAAAAAGACGATGGTGATTTTCACTTCAGACAATGGCGGATTGATCGGAAATCCAAAACAGCCGGTCACCAATAATTTTCCTTTGCGGTCACAAAAAGGATATCCTTACGAAGGAGGAATCAGGGTACCTACGGTTGTGAAATGGCCGGGAAAAATAGCAGCAGGTCAGGTTAGTGATACGCCCATCATCTCCATGGACTGGATTCCTACGATTTTGGAATATTTGGGAGAAAAATCCCAAAATGAGATTTTAGATGGGCAGAGCCTGGTTTCTGTTTTTCAAAATCCTGACCAAAATATCCAAAGGGACTTTTTTTGGCATTTTCCACATTATAGGGGATCCGACGTCGTCCCATATGCCATCGTAAGGTCAGGAGATTTTAAACTGATTCATTATTTTGATGGAAGTAAGGCTGAGCTTTTTGACTTAAAAAATGACCCTAGGGAAAGTCAAAACCTGATCAATTCCAATCCTGTAATTGCAGATCAACTTATGAGGAAACTGGAGAAATGGTTTGCCGAAACAAATGCGAGGCTTCCGGTAAGGTTGGAATAAAAAGTGATCATCAATCCCAAAACTGCAATCAATTTACATTTTCAGTTCCCGAGAACTCCTAAGAAGAAACAGATCAAAAACCACAGCATTTGTTCTTGGTAGATTATCCTTTTAGAGGATTTGTTTTATGCATATGGACAGAATTAAGCCTGATTTTTATCCCTGCCGGCAAAGTATCGGATAAACATAGATGGCTTTCTTAAATTTCTTTTAACAAATATTCGCAAACTATATAACTTCGCCCAACCTATTGATCAAATATTAAAAAACCAAACATGGAAATCTTCCTTCAAACCGAAACCTGGATAGCATTATTGACTTTGACCTTTTTGGAAATAGTCCTTGGGGTAGATAATATTATTTTCATCTCAATTGTATCCAACAAACTTCCAGAATCCCAACAGGGAAAAGCAAGGACTTTGGGTTTGGCTTTTGCCTTGGTTTTCAGAATCTTACTCCTTTTAGGAATTTCATATATTATCCAGTTTACCCAACCTCTGATTACCGTTTTTGATTTTGAAATGAGTGGCAGGGATTTGATTTTGGCAGGCGGAGGTTTGTTTTTGTTGTTCAAATCAACCCTTGAAATCCACCATAAAATGGAAGGCAAAGCCGAGGAAGTAAAGCCAAATTCAGCCAATAATTTTGCAAAAGTCGTCTTCCAGATTATCCTATTGGATCTTGTATTTTCTTTTGATAGTATTTTGACAGCCATTGGATTGGTCAAAGAAGTACTCATCATGATCATTGCAGTGACGATTTCGATTGGCATAATGATGGTTTTTGCGGGGAAAATCAGCCGCTTTATCAACAAGCACCCAACCTTGCAGATTTTGGCGCTTTCATTCCTGATTTTGATTGGATTTATGCTGCTTGTGGAAGGTTTCCATGTGGAGGTCCCTAAGGGATATATTTATTTTGCAGTTTTCTTCTCTCTGGCAGTGGAAATAGTCAATATGAGAATGAGGAAAAAGGAAACCGCAAAACCTGTCAAATTGAATCCACGACTCAAAGAAGGGAAGTAGGAGTGGGCGGTCTCAGCAAAGTGTTTTCTACCGGTCGTCAAATGCCACAGATACAATTATTATAACCAATACAACAACCCTCAAATGAAAATCCTGATCATAGATGAAATGCATTTGAGTATCATCCCAATGTTAGAAAGGGAAGGTTTTGGGGTGGATTACAGTCCGGTGATCAAAAGAGAGGAGATCTTGGAGATTGTCCATGGATATGAGGGATTGATCATCCGGTCCAAGACCCCAATGGACCGGCCATTGTTGGAAAAAGGTACCAAACTCAAATTTATCGGTAGGGCAGGTGCAGGATTGGATAAAATAGATTTGGAATACCTCAAAGAAAGAGGAATCCACCTGTTTCATGCCGCCGAAGGGAACAAAGATGCTGTAGGGGAACAGGCCATCGGGATGCTTTTG
>NZ_CDSBKL010000232.1:0-6504 GCF_977115555.1 Aquiflexum sp. | reverse complement strand
TTTAGACTGTTATTTGGGTCAAATAAATCAGCATTTTAAAGTTAATGGTTTTTTTGAAAATAAGGGCGAGATCGATTTGGAAGGGAAAAAGCAACCTTTGTTTTGCTTATCATTTTCCGTTTCTATTTTTGTCGATAAAATTTATTCCATCTTAAAAAAACCTTTATATAGCCCAATTTTTGGTCATTTCACTTTTTCGTAAAATGACCAAATTGAATATTTTGATCCAGAGTCCAGGGATTGGCTTCAAAAAGATGATTAAAATCATGTGAGTTTTCACCCTTTTAAATCACCAATTTTACCTTCCTCCGGGAGGGCAATATTTCTTGAGGTAGTCTGTGTATAGCGTGGAAAGGTGAAGGAAAGTGCCTTGACCTTCAGAAATACTATGTGACCTGTTGGGGTAGGGCATAACCTGAAATTGCTTGTTGTGCTTGATCAATTCATTGATAAGCATGTCGGCATTTTGGTAATGGACATTGTCATCGGCAGTCCCGTGGATGTATAGCAGGTTACCCTGAAGGTTTTTGGCATGGGATAGCGGTGAACCGTTCACAAAATCCTCAAGATTTTCCTGTGGCAATCCCATGTATCTTTCCTGATAAATATTGTCATAAGTGAGCTGATTGGCCACTGCGGCGATGGAAATTCCTGTTTTGTAGATTTCAGGGTATTGGAACATCAGGTTAAGCGTGGCAGTGCCGCCACCGCTCCAACCCCAAACCGCAATCCGCTCAGGATCCACAAAAGACCACTTCAGGATTTCCTTTGCACCAAGGGCTTGGTCGCGGATATTGATGTCGCCGATTTTTCTGTAAATGGATTTGCGCCATTCTCTGCCTTTTGGTGCAGGCGTGCCACGGTTGTCCAAGGAGATGTAGATGTATCCGTCTTGGCGCATGTCACCTTTGTACAACCTGTTTCTGGAAGAACCGAACCCATCGGCAACGGTTGCTCCCCAAGGTTCGGTATAGACATAAAATACAACCGGGTATTTTTTGGAAGGATCAAAGTTTGTTGGTTTCACCATCCAACCGTCCATTTCTACTCCTTCTTCCGTGGTTATTTTGAAGAACTCCGTTGTTTTTTCTACTTGGGCAGAGGGGAGTTTGGCCGCAATGCTTTCCTTTTCATTCAAAGCCTGATGCTTGGGAAGGCTGACCATTTCACCTAAAGGTCTGGTGTAATGGTTGGAAAAACGGTGCTGCGCAAATTTTGCTGTAGGAGAAAGGTTATAGCTATGCGTTCCAGGAAATCCTTCCGGAGTGATCATTTCCAATTTTCCTTTGCCATCCAATCTGGTACGGTACAGGTATTTTTGGGTGGCATTTTCCGGTGAGGCAATGAAATAAACAAACCCGCTTTTTTCATCATAGCCTTTTAATGAAATGGCATCATAGCTTCCCGGCGTGACCAAAACCTCTTTGGTCCCGTCGGTACTGACCCTGTACAATTGTCTCCATCCTCCTTTTTCACTTGACCAAAGGAATTCTTTTCCACCTGCAAGCCAATGCATGGGATGCTTGAAGTCTATGTCATACGTATTTTCCCCCGGGACCATGACTTCTACCCAAGCAGGATCTTTTTCTGAATGAATAAGTTTTGTTTTTCCGGAAGCCGCATCGACCCTAAGGATTTTGCTTTCGTTCTGCTTGCGGTTAAGTTGTTGAACCAAAAATTCATTTGTACCTGGGATGAATTCCAACCTCACGAGGTAATGCTGCCTTGAATCACCTTCGATATCCATCCATCTTGTTTTGGAGGTAGCAATGTCAATGACTCCTATCCTTGCCGCTGAAGGGCTTTCTCCGACTTTGGGATACTCGACTGGAATGACTTGGGAATAAACAGAATCCGTATTGTTGATCATATAATAATCCCGTGTTCCCTCAGCATCGAGTTGCCAAAAGGCAATGGATTTGCTGTCTGTACTCCATCGGAAACCGTCACGACAAGCAAATTCTTCCTCATAGACCCAATCAAAAGTACCGTTGATGAATTTTCTGGAACCGTCTTTGGTAAGCGCGGTGATGGTTTGTGTGGCAAGGTCTTCTAAGTAGATATTATATTCGCTGACATAGGCGGCCTTGGTACCATCAGGTGAAATTTTTGCAAACATCAGGGAAGATTCCGGCCTTGATTTTCCCAATTGTTTCAGGCTGTTGTCTGTCAAGTCCAAAACCCAATAATCCCCTTTGGTATTGATTCTCCAAACCTGTTTGGAATTGGTGAAAATGAGCAGCTTGGAATTGTCATCCGAGAAAGCATACATATCCAATTTTAGAGGCTCGCTTTTCCCTGAAGGAGTGAGTTGTTGTTTGCTAACCAGTACCTTTCTTTCGTTTGCTGGCAAGGTGTATTGGACGATCTCGTTTTGTTCGACACTGAAATAAGCTGTGCCATCATTTGACCATTTGATTTCGCCCTGCTGGGCAAAGGTGTTGAGGATAAAAAAATACGCCAAGACAATAAAAAACAACTTTAGTGGATTATTCGGCTTCATAAGGATTGATTTTGTTTTTGGATAAATGGGGATACGGTTCTGTTATTTCAAAACTCAAAGTATTTTATTTTTGAAAATGGGTCAATATAGCAAACACTGCACCAATAGGTATTTTCAATCAGGAAACTTTTGATGTGTAAAGCATCATTCTTGGTGGGCAATTTAGACAATTCTTCGAGTGTATTCAATTCTTTTAGGTTATCTGTCAGTCCTGTTCCCAAGGCTTTTAAAATAGATTCCTTGATTGTCCATATTCTGAAGAAATTGATGGGAGGTTGGGAGGAATTTTGAATAAAACCAATTTCATCAGGATGAAAAGACATGTCTAAAACAGAAGAAAAGTCAAAACCATAATTGATCCTTTCCACATCTATGCCGCAGGGCTGGCAGGAGAAAGCAAAAACAAGCCAATCTCCGGAATGTGAAGTGTTGAAATGAATGTCTCCCCTTTTTCTGATTTTGGGTTTATGGAATTCATTTACTTCCAACTCCACAGATTGGGGTTCACAGCCAAGATAGAGACCACAAAGGATTTTTTTAAATATAGTACTTGCCAAAAAAATATGTTTATCCTCTTCCCTGACAATCCGTTCTGATTTTTTCGAATCCTCTTTGGATAATAATTCGGTATGGCTTAATATCCGTTTGATGTTCTTCGAAATCCCAATTCTGATAATATGAAGCTCTTCAGAAAGAGGAGTGACCTCAAATTTTCTCCAAACAGGATGGATTTCCTGCCAATGGATTATTTGATTAAAATTCATGGATCTCCATTTTTAAAAGAAACAAAAATGTTTTATTTCCATGGTATTACCAAATTTTGGAAATTTCTTATGGTAGTTTAGAGCTAGCATTTAAGTTTCTTATCGTATCTTCACATTTCAAAACCATATAAATCCAAATCACAAAAAATCATGAAAAAAACCGGAATCTATTTCTTTGCACTTACCTTGATGTTGTTTTTGGCAGGAACTGTGCAGTCAGTTGCACAATTACAATCTCCTGCTGCCAGCCCTGCTGCCTTTGTATCACAAAATGTAGGATTCACCAAAATCAGTATTGATTATTCTTCTCCTGCTGTGAAAGGAAGACAGATTTTTGGGGAGATCGAAAAGTATGGCGTAACCTGGAGGGCAGGTGCCAATGCCACGACAATCATTGAATTCAGTACAGGAGTGAGTGTTGGCGGCAAAAATCTACGTGCCGGCAAATATTCCATTTTTATCACACCTATGGCCTCAGGAGAATGGACTGTCCACCTTAATGGTAAAGGAAATTCAGTTTTCGCCTACATGAAAGATGGAAAAATCGACGAGGAAGCTGTTGCCAAAGATGATGCTGTTTCAATGAAAGTGACTCCAATGATGGCTGCTGATTCTCAGGAAAGACTCACTT
Organism: Aquiflexum sp.; assembly: GCF_977115555.1. NCBI lineage: Bacteria > Pseudomonadati > Bacteroidota > Cytophagia > Cytophagales > Cyclobacteriaceae > Aquiflexum > Aquiflexum sp. The sequence continues at coordinate 2,606 of NZ_CDSBKL010000232.1, read as the reverse complement.
ACACCATTTCTGCTGAAAATAATAAAGTAGCCAAAGTGACAATGTCTTGGGACAAAGTAAGGTTATCTTTTATGGTGGACACACAGGTTGACCAAAAAATGGAAGGCTTCAAAGGAGCGTTCTAAAAAAAATCCAGTTTGAAGCATAAAAAAACCTCCTTTTTGGAGGTTTTTTTATGCCGTTAATTTTACTTCTCAGTCCAATCAACACCGGTATGTTTCCAGCTTCTTGAACTTGCCGAATCAAGTACCGCCTGACAGACTTTTTGGGTTTCATAGGCATCTTTGAATGTCGGTGAACAAGGTTCTCCTGTTTCCAAACTATGGAAAAAGTCGGCGGCATGGTGGATAAATGAATGTTCATATCCAATCGAGGTCCCCGGTATCCACCACCTTTTCATGTAAGGTTGCTCACCTTCGGTGATGTGGATTTTCCTCCAACCCCTCACATGCGGATCATCCTTATGGTCAAAATATTCCAGCCAGTTCAAGTCGTGCAAATCCCATCTGATTGAGGCATGTTCCCCGTTTATTTCAAAGGTATAAAGGGCTTTGTGCCCCCTTGCATACCGGGTGGCTTCAAAAAGCCCAAGAGACCCATTTCCAAAGTGACAATGAAAAATACAGGCATCGTCAATGCCGACTTTCTGAACCTGTCCGCTTCCCTGATGAACCCTTTCTTTGACGAAAGTTTCGGTCATGGCTGACACATCTTTGATGCCGCCGTTAAGCCACATGGCCGTATCGATGCAATGCGCCAAAAGGTCTCCCGTCACACCCGAACCTGCAGCGTCTACATCCAATCTCCAGAGCCCATCTCCGCCTTGAGGAAGCTCGGGATTGATGGTCCAATCCTGGAGGAAATTGGCGCGGTAATGGAATATTTTACCCAATTTGCCCGAATCCACGATCTGCTTGGCCAAAGTCACTGCCGGTACTTTTCTGTAATTGTACCAAACAGTATTTGGGATACCTGCTTCGCCTACAGCTTTTACCATTTTCTCGCCTTCTTCCAAAGGCCTGGAAAGGGGCTTTTCACAAAGGATCATCTTTCCAGCTGCTGCGGCAGCAATGGCTATTTCTGCATGGGAAGCATTTGGAGTGCAGATATCCACAGCGTCAATATCGTCTCTCGCTATGATTTTCTTCCAGTCTGTTTCATAGGATACATAACCCCACTGTTCCGCAAAGGCCTTGACCTTATCTTCCCTCCTTGCGCATACAGCCTGCAAAACCGGCTGGTATTCAAATTCAGGGAAAAAGTCAGGGATTCGCTTATAGGCGTTGGTGTGAATTCTACCCATCAAGCCCGTTCCTATGAGTCCGATTCTTATATGTTTTTTGGTCATTATTTTGGATTTAAAGATTTGAAAATTTCAAAATTGAAAAATTGGAAGATTCAAAGGGTTAGAAGGTTTGAATGTTTCAAAGTTCAAAAGTTTAGAGGATTGAATTTGCCATGGATAGAAACAAATTCCTAGATGCCATTTTCTCCACTTTTCACTTTCTACTTACTACTTCTTGCCTCTTACTTCCCACTTCGTACTTCCCACTTCCTCCTTACCCAACCCATCCATGGGCATTGCGCACTTCGATCATTTTGGCCAGGATATCATTCCAGGTCTGTTGCTTACCCATGACTGCATTGGGAAACATACAGCCATCCCAACAGATATGTGGGAAAGCTTTGGTCAGTTCTCCCTCTGCATTCCTAAGCCAATATCCGGCATCTCTTGCAATGTCCAATTTGCCATTTGGATCATTGGCAAGGCAATGTCTGCCCGTTTTGTCATGCGAACCCGAACCAAAAACAGTTCCGTCATTTTGAGCCACATGGAAATCAATTGTCCAAGGCCTGAGTGCTTTGGTCAATTTTTTGAAAGCCTCATCCAATGCCCCTTTATCATTCCAATCAAAATCCTTAGGAAGAATCCTGTCATCCGGACTGTTGTAGCCCAACATGTATAGGAAAGTATGGGACATGTCTGCCTGGAATCCGATGTTTGGCCTGTTTGTCTGATCAAGGGTGTCTACCATCGCTCTCCAGCTGTGCATGCCTCCCCAGCAGATTTCACCTTCAGCAGCAAGTTTTTCTCCAAAATCTGCGGCCACATCGCAGGCTTCACGGAACGTTTGTGCAATCAGTTTGGTGTTATTAATCGGATCTTTGGCCCAGTTTTCTACACTACTAGCTGAATCGATCCTTACGATTCCGTAAGGTCTCACGCCAAGATCTTTCAGTTTTTGACCGAAAACACATGATTTTCGGACCATTTCCACAAAAAGTGCGCGGTCTTCCTTACTTCCCATAGCAGGGCCACCCCAGATGGGAGCGACAAGACTTCCGATATTAAGGTTGAGTTTCTGGACTTTTTCTGCCAGCTTTTTGATACCGTCGTCAGACATATCCAGATCGATATGCGGATCAAAAAGTCCGATATCAATACCGTCAAACTTTACGCCATTGACTTCGGCAGCGGCGGTATACTGCAGCATGTCATCAAAGGAAATAACTGGCTCTGAATCCGGGCCTTTGCCCACAATACCCGGCCAAGTCGCATTGTGTAATTTTGGATAGTTATTTTGGGACATAATATTTATGGTTAT
>NZ_CDSBKL010000231.1:0-6515 GCF_977115555.1 Aquiflexum sp. | reverse complement strand
AACAGTTTTTTCAGACAATTCCTGGGCAAAAACCCCAGGGATGGCAGCGCCAAGAAAAAACAATAAAATCAACAATTTCTTCATAGTGGATTGGTTTTTTTGGTTGAATAACAAGCCTATCTACGAAGGGTTAATTATATAGTTTTTAAAATAAAGTTTTAAAAATCTAAGGCTAAGGATACCAAATGGTTAATTTCTACCAGTTAAAAAATTCCTAAATTCCTCTGTATCGAAATTGCTGATACCTTCCTGGTAAAAAATGATTTCTCCTTTTGGATTGACTACCAAAGTGGTTGGGATGGATTCGCTTTGAAGGGAATTATTGATTCCATAGCTTGCATGGACTACAGGAAAAGTGAATTCTTTGTTCTCAATGAACTTTTGGCTTTTTTCAAATTCCTTGTCCAAAGCAATCATCAAAAATTCCAGGTTTTCGGTATCTTTTACTTTTTGGTAAAGGCTTTCAATATGCGGCATTTCTGCCCTGCAAGGTGGACACCAAGTCGCCCATAGGTTGATAAAAACGGTTTTTCCTCTGTAATCCGATAAGTTTACAGGAATGCCATCCATATTGACAAACCTTCCTGCATAATCAAAAGTCTGGTTTTCTTTATTGACCAAAGTAATGTTTGGTTTTTTGATGCCGGTGGCCAAAAGCAGGGATTGCAGTCCTCCCATAATCGGTGTAATCAGTCCGGTGAAATATAGAAAAGCGAAAACTGACAGTATCAATCCCCAACTTTTCAATTCTTTTTTCCAATCCATTTTTGGTTTTTCTTTTTATTCAACTCCGCAAAAGTATAATTTACAGAAAGGAAACTTTGTGATTTTGAATACAAAGTTTTTAAGGATGAAGGCTCGTTAAATGTTTAAAAGTCTATTTAGTCAGGGGCTTCTTAATTGTTGATTTTCAATCTTGTGAATAATTTGGTTCAAAAACTGATTGAATACTCAAAAGTGTAAATTATTGGGCAGAAGAAATTAGAAAATTCCTGAATTGGTCAGTATCAAAATTATTGGTACCGTTGAGATAATATATCACTTTGCCCTCCGGACTTACCACCACGGTTGTGGGGATAGCTTTGGTATAAAGTGAGGAATTCAAACCTTCATCAGCATGGAAAACAGGAAATGTGTATCCTTTGTCTTGGATGAAGGTTTTGCTTTTACCAAAGTCGTTGTCGGTAGCAACCATCAAAAAAGCAATATTTTCGTTGTCTTTCAACTTATCGTAAAGACTATGGATATATGGCATTTCGATACGGCAAGGGCCACACCAAGAAGCCCAGATGTTGATAAACAGGGTTTTTCCTTTGAATTGGTCAAGGCTTACCCTGTTCCCTTCCATATCCATAAAAGTACCTGAATAGTCAAATTCAGTTTGCTTATCAGTTTGGGGCTCATTTTTTGGCCCTATCAGACCCGTTCCTACAAGTTCTAACCTGACCCGCCTCTTGATGGATTTTCCTTTTTCAGTAAAGTAAAAAAAAGCCACACCTATAATTAGGATTCCCAATAAGGAAATCAATATTTTATTTCTAAGCATAATTCTATTTATAATTGAACGATGGGATGAGGAAATACTCTGTAAATATATGAAAGTCAAACCTAAATACCTGTTACGATCTTAAAAGTGACAATTGGTACAATTCATATAAACTTTAAATTCAAAAATCCGGGGCATAGAAAATAGTAATCTCATAGAATAAAAAAATCCTCATGAATCCGGTTCTCTGGTGCCATGAAAATCCTGAGTTTTTAGAACTTACCAAACTAGAATTATTTTTCCTTTCAGAATATGAATTCACATTCTAATCCAAGAAATATGTTTAAAAAATGGAAGAGTGTTTTCAAATCCGCACTTTCTTTTAATCCATATTTGCCAAGGATTGACATTGGAACTAATATCTTGATTCAATGGCTTTGAGATTCAAAAAAAATTCTAATATTTGCCAAAGTCCAAAATAAAATTTAATTCTGTATGAAAAAGCTATTATTTCTTTGTCTTATTACAATAATTACAATTTCTGAAATCCAAGCTCAAGGTCTTGAAATCACACCAATTACAGGCTATACTTTTCCGGCATCTTATCGTATTACTTCAGGAACGGCCAGATTAGGAGATGGACAGAATTGGGGAGGAAATCTTGGATTTGGTCTTAATGATTTTATGGAAGTTGAACTTTCCTACAGCTATATGGCTACTAGGGCAACTGCTTCCTCACCGCTAATAAGTAACCGGGTCGATGTCAGGACCCAGGTTCATTATGCAATGATCGGAGCTAATAGATTATTTCCTACCTCAGACGCTCTGGCCTTTTTTGCAGGTCTAAAATTGGGAACAGGCACTTTGGCATTTCCTGATAGGGAATATAATAATGTGACCAAGTTTTCTTGGGGTTTTCAGGGAGGCATGAAATATTTTGCGACTGAGAGAATTGGAATCAGAATGCAGGCAAACTTGATGATGCCGGTATTGGCAGCAGGTGGAAGTTTGTGGTGGAGTCCGGGAGGGGGAACTGCTGTCGGAGTATCCACTTGGTCTCCTATAGTTCAGTTTGGCTTCACAGGCGGTATTATTTTCAGATTACAGCAATAGACTTTGAAGTACATATTCTAAAAAAACCTGCTCGTTAACAAGCAGGTTTTTTTATTGTCCAAGAAAAAATGATTCTCCCAAAGGATCAAAAACTTAGATAGGATAAAGATTTATTTTAGGAATCATCCATAGGAGTATTTTTTAAAGCTTGCTACTTTGCAGGCTAATCTTAATTTTCAAAATAGTAATGCTTCCAAATCATTTTGTCAAAATTGCCGAGGAACTCGGAATCAAAGTCAAACAAGTCACCGATACAATAGAATTATTGGATGAAGGAGCTACCGTTCCTTTTATTTCCCGATATAGAAAAGAAGTTACCGGCAGTCTCGATGAAGTACAGGTAGCTGCTATCCGTGACAGGATCCAACAATTAAGGGATTTAGAAAAAAGAAAAGAGGCAATTTTAAAATCAATACAGGAACAGGGAAAACTGACTCCCGAGCTTGAGAAAAAAATCCTTGCAGCAGAAACCATGTCGCTTTTGGAGGATTTGTATCTGCCTTACAAGCCAAAAAGACGAACCAAGGCCACAATCGCCAGGGAAAAAGGATTGGAGCCTTTGGCCAATAAAATTTACGAACAGGTTTCTTTTGATCTTGAGGCTGAAGCCTCACATTATATAGATTCTGAAAAGGAGGTTAATTCCATTGATGAGGCATTACAGGGAGCAAGAGATATCATTGCCGAATGGGTAAATGAAAATGTGGAATTGCGGAAAAAAATGCGTGAGCTTTTTATCAAGGAAGGACAGTTTGTATCCAAAGTCATTCCGGGCAAAGAAGAGGAAGCCATCAAGTACAAGGATTATTTTGACTGGACCGAGTCTGTCAAATCTGCGCCTTCCCATCGGGTTTTGGCTATGAGGAGAGGAGAAAAGGAGCTTTTCCTGATGTTGGATACCAGTCCCGAAGAAGTTTCCGCTCTGGCATTGATGGAAAAAGAGATTCTCCAAAATGCAGCCAATTCTTCCGTGGAACAAGTCAGAATAGCCATCAAGGACTGTTACAAAAGGTTATTAAAACCATCAATGGAAACAGAGGTGCGGCTTTTTACCAAAAAGAAAGCAGATGAGGAAGCCATCAAAGTTTTTGCGGACAACTTGAGGCAGTTACTCCTCGCAGCTCCTTTGGGAGAAAAATCCGTTTTGGCACTTGATCCGGGTTTCAGGACAGGCTGTAAAACCGTCTGCTTGGGACCGCAAGGACAGCTTTTGAGTTATGATGCGATCTATCCCAATGAACCCCAAAAGAGGACTGCTGAGGCTGGCGCGACTATCAGACATCTCGTAGAAAAGCACAATGTAGAAGCCATCGCCATCGGAAACGGCACCGCTAGCCGGGAGACAGAGGCATTTGTCAAATCTTTGGGATTGTCCAAAAATGTCATCATCACCATGGTCAACGAAAGCGGTGCATCCATTTATTCAGCTTCTGAGGTGGCAAGGGAAGAATTTCCGGACCATGACCTTACTATCCGCGGAGCAGTCTCTATCGGTCGCAGGCTGATGGATCCTTTGGCAGAACTGGTAAAAATCGACCCAAAGTCCATTGGCGTCGGCCAATACCAACATGATGTAGATCAGGGAGCATTGAAAAATTCATTGGATGATACCGTGATGAGTTGTGTCAATGGAGTAGGGGTGGAGGTCAATACAGCTTCCAAGCAATTGCTGACTTATGTCTCGGGTCTTGGTCCTGTTTTAGCACAGAACATTGTAAGCTTCAGGGAGGAAAACGGTCCTTTCAAAAGCAGAAGCGAGATCAAGAAAGTTCCTAGGTTGGGCGAAAAGGCATTCGAGCAGGCAGCTGGATTCCTAAGGATCCGTAATGCCAAAAATCCTTTGGACGCTTCTGCCGTCCACCCTGAGCGCTATGAACTTGTAGAGAAAATGGCAAAAGATATAGGGGCTAAGGTTTCAGACCTGATGACCTCTGAGGAACTCCGGGCAAAAATCATTTTGAAAAATTACGTTTCCGAAACTGTTGGATTGCCAACTTTGAAAGATATCATGGATGAGTTATCCAAACCTGGCCGCGATCCTCGTGAAGGTTTTGAGGTTTTTAATTTTCAGGATGGTGTCAACGAAATGAAAGACCTGAAAGTCGGTATGAAACTTCCGGGTATCATCACCAATATTACCAAATTCGGGGCTTTTGTAGATATAGGAGTCCATCAGGATGGGTTGGTGCACCTGAGTCATTTGGCAGATAAGTTTGTATCTGATCCTGCAACAGTAGTTTCAGTCAATCAAAAGGTACAGGTCACAGTCATGGAAGTGGATATAGCCAGAAAGCGGATTGCATTGAGCATGAAGTCTGATCCATTTGCTGCAAAGGGAAAATTCACCCCAAAAGAAAAGCCGGAAGAAAAGAAAAAGGCGGAAGTAGAAGGTGACTTGGCAGCAAAGCTTGCCATGTTGAAGGGGAGATTTCGTTAAGATAAAGTTTTGATGCGAAATAGTTTTAGCCCATGGAATCTTGAAATATGGTATTTATTTTTTTGAGGGAAAACCCCGTAAAGACTTTATATTCCCTTTTGACTGAACAGATTTTTAATATTTTTTAATTTTATTTTTTTTCGGTTTTTATTCGGTAGCTTTTGCCTCTATCCATCTATAAAAATGAAAAAACTCATTTTCTTAATTGTTTTGCTTTTGCCATTTGGAATGTCTCAAGCTCAGACTCATTTTTATGAACATCCCGATTTTGATGAGATAGTCAAGAAGCAGGAGTTGGTCGCTATTCTACCTTTCAAAACCACAATCAATCTCAGACCGAAGGAAATGAAGAAAATCACTTCAGAGCAATTGAAAGAATTGGAGGAATCTGATGGTTTTAGTGTTCAAAGTGCCATGTATTCTTGGTTTCTAAAAAGAGAAGAAAAGGGACCTTTGAAAACGGATTTCCAAGACCCGGAAGACACTAATGCAAAACTCAAAATGCTTGGAGTCACAATTGAAAATATATCGGAATATTCGCCTCAGGAAATCGCAGACTTCCTAGAGGTAGATGGTATTATTATGGGAACATTTGAAACAAGTGCCCCTATGTCTCTTGGTACTTCTCTTACTTTAGGTTTAGTAAGTGGGATTTTTGGAAGTACCAACAAGGCAAAAATCGATCTTTCAATTTTTAACTCAAAAGATGGGGTTCTACTTGCGAATTACAAAAGCGAGGCTAGTGGACCTTGGGATTCAACCACTGAATATGTTATTGATATGCTGATGAGAAGAGCTTCCAAGAGATTGTCCTATTCTGAATAATTATCTGAGAATTTTAAAGCAAAACTCAAAAATTTGCCTTCCATGCAGAAAACTTTTTTTATGCCTATTTTCAATCAAATCCACAAAAGTAGCTACTTCTGTGGATCGTACTCCATAAAAGTAGCTACTTTTGTGGATCGTATTCCATAAAAGTTGATATATTTGGAATAACAAAGATTGTCCACTGCATAAAATCCTGGGAATAATGGATATTGGAAGGTTACAAAAACATTGGATTGGAGAAAAGCTTCATAAAGGAAAAGTCATAATCGTCATTGGTCCAAGACAGGTTGGGAAAACTACCTTGATCAATGAATTATTGAAATCCGAGAGCTTTTTGTTTTTGGATGGGGATGACCCGACCGTTCGAGAACTTCTTAATTCTCCTAACACTGAACAATTGAAGAGTATTTTGGGAAATTATTCCTTGGTTTTTATAGATGAGGCGCAAAGAATCAAAGACATTGGAATTACCCTTAAAATAATTCATGACAGGTTTAAGGATGTACAGTTATTGGTCAGCGGGTCCTCTTCTTTTGAGCTTTCAGGATTAACCCAAGAACCATTAACCGGAAGAAAATGGACATTTTTTTTATATCCGATCAGTTGGGAAGAGTGGGAAAAACAAGTAGGTTATGTGCGGGCTGAGCAAAG
>NZ_CDSBKL010000230.1:0-6576 GCF_977115555.1 Aquiflexum sp. | reverse complement strand
TTTACCAAAATTATTTATTTTTTGGACCATTTACCTGAAAAAATTCCGGATCCATTTGCATTCTCTAAATCCTGATCCTCCGCACAAATTTGATTTCTGCCAAATCCATGGCACGAAGTATTATGAACCGGGCCTGCAAGAATAAAAAGTATTCTGAGTATTTGCTTGATTTGTTGTTTGCCATTATTTCCCATTAAAAAAGGATGATTTTTATTTCGAATTCCTTCTAATTAAAAAAAAATATGAGACCTGCCTGAATTTAAACCCATGGTCCCTATCAGGTATTCAGGATTTGCTGATTTGAAGGTATTACAACTTGAGTCACGGAAACCAGGAAAGAAATGGGCAAGAACTTATATTTCTGCTGCAATTGTCAGTTTAAAAAAAGCTTTTAGTCGATTATTCTGTCAAATGTTTTATAAATAAATTCAGTTGACGATGAGTCTTCCTCAATTTCAAAATTTAAATCTGTAAACTCTGCTCCTTGATAGGAGACCCCTTTTTTTTCTCTGACAGTTTCCAGTTTATCCCAATGGGTCATTTTTAGATGGAGAATTGCGCATAATCCTTCCCCTTGTACATGAAAATATAAAGATTCCTTACCATCCTTTTCATCGTATTCTTGAAGCCGATAAGTGAGTTGAGATCGGTCAATACTTTCAAGTTGCCTGATCAATTCCTCTTTGTAAACCTTTGATTCGGGGGGATTGATTTCAAATATTGGGTTTTCATTATTGCAATCAGGTCTGTCACAAGAGGCAATTCCAAGGATTGAAAAAATTAAAGAGGTAATAAATAGCTTTTTCATATACCGTTTTGTCCTTCTGAAAGCGTAATAAAAAAACCAAAATTTTTCCGGATTTTGATTATGGATTCAGAACATTCGAGTAGGGATCACTTTGCATAAATATCAACCTGTTTCCCTACAAAAGGAGTTTTTTCAAAATTGCCTTGCCTAGACACTAAGGCTTGATACCAATCGGAATTGCGAGCTGTACATTGCTCCACTCAAAATAAACAACAGCACCATCAGACTCTTCCTCAATGCGTGTGGTAAATTGCTCTACAGGTACAACTGGCCTGGTTACGGGAACTTCAGTTACAAACACATTTTTGCTATAATCAGGCTCCCAAGCGCCCCATTGACCGGTTTCTGTGTTTACCCCAATCTGAAATGAATCTGAACCTGGGATGGCATACAGGCTGTAGCTACCCGCTTTTAAAGGCATGCCGTTGAAAGTCACATCCTGGCTTACAGTGATTGTGGTGGCTTCATTGGCACCCAATCTCCAATAACTGCCATTGGGCTGAAGTGCACCCTCATCTTCCGATCCAAAAATTACACGGCCTCTAACCGAAGGACGGCTATAGCTGATTTCCACATGGAGTCCATCGACATCAAGTTGCGCAGTATCAGGTGGGCTTAGCGAACGGTTGCGGTTATTCATATAAATAAATGCGACTGCCAGCAATAAAATCAGTATGCCTACACCGATAAGGATCTTTTTTAACATGACGATTTTGTGTTTGAGTTAGGTAGAAAAGTAAGGATTATTGGGTGAAATGGCAAGGCAATGCGCAATTTTTGCCCCGATTTCCTACAATGAGGCGAACCGCTTACCAATCCTCAAAAAAGCCAATTCTAAGCAATTGAACAATTCCCATAAGCCCATTACCAAATCTCGGACTAAAATGAAAACATAAGTATATTTCACATTTTGGATAATCAATCAGAAAGCCATTTAATTGTTTGGACTTCGTTTTTATGCTTTCTTAATGGTAAAACAGGCATTCCTTTTTCAATAAATCTAGGTCAGGTTTGAATTTCATAGCCTCTTCTGCTCGATGGAAAGCCTCTTTTGAATATTGAAATGCCATCTGCTTTAGCTCCTTGTCAGGTATCGTTTCTATGGATTTGAATACCTTTTGCAATCGAAGCATCACTTCTATGATATCGGCACCATCTCTGGAAATAGGCCTAAAAGCATCATCAAAAAAATCCGCCATCGAAATTTTGGGAACTGAAATACAATCATAAAGTACAGTCTTTTCTTCTTTGTTTTCAATTGCCTCGTTCCATAAGAAGAATAATCTTTCATGGCTTCCTATAATTTGGATTGCCGTTCCAGGATCATTGATACCCGAAGATAGTGCCCTGCTTGCGATTTCTGATAAAGCTATAAATCCAAATCGGGGATCTTCGTCAAACAACCTTGTAGCACCTATATGAATGGAACCGTTAATCTTTTCTGTGATTTCCTCCAAGTTTGCTTTTTCATCAGGAGTTATTGAAGCAATTGCAAAATTTTGATGGATAAAATCACCCGGGAGACAATTGAGTTGGATTTTTAGGCCTTTCTCTTTGGCTAATCCCTGTAAAGTTGCCATGTCCACATGTTGTACATAGCCAACAGACTTACTGATTACAGATTGCCCAACTTGGAGAGGGTTTGTTATGGGCAGTCCGTTGAGGAAAGGTTGTTTGATGTATGTGGATAGTGATTTGGCAGCAACCGATTCCACCTGTGAGATGGTATGTTCTAATCTTCCTAAACTTGAAATTCCATCTACCCATTTTAGGAAAGTAAGAATGACCAATGCAAATAAGGATAAGGTGAACAAAAAAAGAATAAACCTACCTGACTTGCCATAATACCCAATATCCAGCGCGACTGTAGCTACAATACTGAATATGAATGATCCAATAAACACAGATAGGGCATTTTGAGACACATCATCTGTAACCACAATCTTGAAAGACCTTGGGGTAGCGGTGTTGCTCGCCGCAGAATATGCTGACAACATCGATGCCACTGCAAAAATGGAGATGACCAACATGCTGGAAGATAAAGTGTCCAACAAGCCTTCAATAGATTCTAATTTAATGCCGGGGACAAGATCGTCTAATTTTGTGCCATCTGCTTGGTGGGCAAATAAAGCCCCACCGACTGAGACCAAACAGAATAGCAAAGGTCTAAACCATAATTGCTCACGCATCCTGTGTAAATAAATAAACAGGGTTTTTTTCATGGCTTGCAAATTTGGGTTTAGGAACTCAGACTAAGGTAAACAAAAAAATACTCAGATTTGACTGATTTCTGTGCCAAGAAGCTCATTGGTTAGAATTGACTGATAATATTTTTATAAGGATTGAAAAGCTTTCAGAGCTAAAAAAGTTAGTAAGGAAAAGTGTGATGTTTCTTTTTTGCTGGCAATAAAATTGGAAGTTGGGTTCTGTTTTTTTTGCTTTAGCACCCGCACTCTCCAAAAAAAGTCTTCGTAATTGAGTTGCCTTTTTGATCAGAGAGTTTGATTACTCCTGTTTTTTGAGAAACCTCGTAGTCACTTGGTGCGCCATCATTTATTTCGATTGTCATTTCAAATTGGTCACTTTTTGCTTTGGCAATTGTTGTTGCCCCATTTATGTTCAATTCAGTTTGGGTAAATTTTGTCAAAACCCCATTTATTTTTAAAAATGAAGTTTGGGAGAAGTCTTTCATGTAAATGTATTCACCCTGCTTGAATTCAATGGAGTCATTGGAAAAATAGCATGAACAGCCGATTATTTCAGGCGGAAAATCCGAAAAGGTCTCCATGGTTATGGTTTCTTTTGCGTTTTTTATATCCCCTGCCTGTATGTTTTTTTTATTGCCATCGGTTTGTCCACAAGCTCCCAAATAGCATAAGGAAAGGACAATCAAAAATGTTCGAAGAAATTTATTCATGTAATTTGCATTTTCATAACGGGCAGAAATCAAATCAGAATCCGACTTCCAACAGTATATTTAAATATCTCATTTGTTTTTTGTATATCCAATTTGTCCCGTGGGCTTTTGCTCCGGCAAATCTTATGTATCTCAAAGGTTCAGCCATCACTTCTGCAGCTTTCATCCATGATGCTCCGACTATACATATAATTAAAAATTCTGAATTCTAAATTTACAAAACCCTTCCAGAATGAAGTCTTGTTTAGGTTCTAAAGGTTGTTTGTGACTACACCAAGAGAAACGCCATTCTACTCTTAATGGGGGAGAGGTTAGAGCTGATCCTGCCTTGCTGAAGTGCAAGGCCGAGTTCGGCGATAATCCTGAAAAAAGTCTCCAACTTCTGGTTTTGCCGCTTGAGTGCTTGTTCTGATTCGTAATCAAGCTGCAAAATAACGCTGTCCTCCATGGCCACTGCTTACATGGTCGCAGGCTGTTGAAAAATATAATTGTTATCATCCGAAATCCACCAATCTTCTCGTTGATGGTATTTTCCTGCCCTTGTTCCTCCACCACGGAAATGCTCCCTTTGAGATAGAATGTCTGTGTTTTGCCGTAAAATTGGGTTCTCTCTTTTTGACTTTTACTTCCTTAAAGCATGCAGTAACAAGCTGCACTTGCTCCCATTCCTTGTTCAGTAAAACTGGGAAGAATCTAAAAACTGCGTTCCGGTGGTGGTAGTTTCTGAAATGTAGTTTTGTATACAAATTATTACCATTGTTGGAATCTTATTCCAAGTTGCTTGTCTGCAATCGCAAATTCTTTGGCACCCCAAGGTCTGAGGGTCACTTTATTCAGATTTGGGTGCAACAGGTGAGGATGGGAGGCCGATACCTTTGCAAATATCTCTTCAATATTTTGAGTTTCAAGCCTTAACTCTGGATTATGTTCTTTTGCTAATTGTTTGTCCTGAAAAAGCATAAGCTTACATCCGTCTTTTTTTAAAACACAATAGGGTTGGGCGCTTTTAAAATCTGCGTGTTCTACTTTAAACTGAAGACAGTCAACAAACAATTTCAGTCCTTCTGAAATCTCCGTATAAAAAATGCTTGGTACAAGTATTGTGAAATTCATAGTTAAAATTTTTATAGGTTAAAGGAATGAGAATGATCGTCAGGGGCTTCAGTCTTATTTTTTATGAGTTTTTAAAGATATCCTTATCCCAGTTTCGGAACTCGTAATATTTGCTTTTGGGTTCTCCTGTCCATCCATTTATTCCTTTTTTCTTGGGTAAATAATATCCATGGATATAGAGCAAAGGGAAAATAAACAGGGCTAGCAAGGTCATTGAAAATATTCTGCCAAATAAAACCGAAACAGAGCAAACCAATACAATGGTCAATAAGTACTTGCCAAGTCTACGGATTTTGGGTGTCCTTTCTTCAAAATGTCCCATGAGGATATTTCCGAAAGCATAAATTACGCTTACAATTGCCACCTCAAACCAAAGAGATCCCGTTGTCCACATATTTAAAGTTATTTTTTCCAACGGGAAATTTCTCATCCCATTAAAGTCCATGTTTTTTTATACTTGAAGGCCAGTGCTTTGAAGATTTGTAGCTTAAGATATAGAATTATAAAATTAACAGAATGCACAGTCATTCTGACCAACAAAAAATAAAAAATTATGGACAAACGGTTCCTGTGGGTATCACAGACAAAGGCAATGCGCAAAGTTCTCCTTTAACTGTAAACTAAAAAAATTCAATTTATCGGCATTTTTTCGATCAATATTTTTTTTGAAAAAGTGGTTAAAATATTTTCCGGTTATTTCCCTTGTGGATAAAAGACATGAAATTTTCATTTCTCTAATCACGGGAGATAAGAAGTATCCATTCCTGATTTTACTGCCAAAAGCGGACTTCAGGATGACCGATATCCCCAAAGCCCGCTTAAAAAATGATTGGAAACGCTACTTTATCGTTAATTTTATATTTATCCGCATCGTGACTCTTACCCGACTAGTTTCGAAATGTCATGTTTAAACTGAACCTCATTTGTTCAAGGCGGGGAGGAGTGACGGCGGACCGGGCCGGCTCCGGCCTTGTGCGTGGATAGGATTCCGCCGTCTTGGCTTTTTTGGCTACTTTTTTTGCTAAGAAAAAAAGTAGCTGTAAAAATGAGGAATCGATTTTATTTACCCTTAAGAACATCTTTAAAGTTAATTTTGGTACGTGCATTCACCTGGATAAACATATTATTTAATGTTGCACTCATTTTTTCTGATTTTTTGTACGTAATGTTTTACGAATAAAAATATTAACTACCTTCATGGCAAGTACATACTATAAAGTATCCTACATACTTTTTTGATAGTAATATTGATTATCAATGATTTATAAATATTAAATAAATGAAAAATAAAAAGGCTCATTGTGCTGTTGATTATGCCTTTCAGCGAATAGGTGGTAAATACAAAGGGCGAATTTTATGGGTATTGAGAGAGGGTGTTTTGCGATACGGAGAATTAAACCGGGCCGTAATAGGTATCACACCCAAAATGCTAACCCAAACGCTAAAAGAATTGGAAGCCGATGAACTTATTGTGAGAAAAGTTTATTTGGAAGTCCCACCGAGAGTGGAATATTCACTGACCGATACAGGAAAAGAATTAATTCCCCTTATCAGTCACTTGCGAAGTTGGGGTGAGAAACAAATGTCAGCAAATTGAAACTTACAATTCGTAGGCTGTCTTTGCAATGACCGCTTTCGTCCCAGGCTTTGCGCAGTTTGGTTGGAATTACTTCCGAAGCTGTAGGGAATCCACCCCGGTCCATCATCAATCGCCATTCTACTCCTAGATGAGTCCAAA
>NZ_CDSBKL010000229.1:0-6582 GCF_977115555.1 Aquiflexum sp. | reverse complement strand
TTTTGGATTATCAGAGGTTAATGGATAAAATTGGCTAATCGTTAAACCAAAAAATTAAAATATGAAGAAAGTTTTACTTCTAGGACTAATGCTTCTTTTCGTAGGTGCAGCAGCATTTGCGCAGGGTCGAGTAGTGACTGGAACGGTGACATCCGGCGAGGATCGTCTTCCGTTACCAGGTGCATCAGTCGTGGTGAAAGGTACTACAATCGGTGCAGCCACCGATTTGGATGGTAGGTTTTCACTCAATGTACCAGATGGCAGCAATGTCTTGGTATTCAGTTTTACCGGATTTACAAACCAAGAGGTTTCAATCGGTAACAGGTCTCAAATAGTGGTTGAATTGCAACCCGACATCGAAAGTTTGGGAGAAGTGATTGTAACAGGTTATGGAACCACTCCTAAAAGGGAAGTTACTGGTGCCGTGTCTTCCGTAAAAGGTGAATTGATCCAAAATTTACCATTGCAGTCTTTTGATAGGGCATTGCAAGGTAGAGCAGCAGGTGTACAGGTTAGATCTGCTAACGGTCTTCCAGGTGGTGCGGTAAATATCCGTATCCGTGGTGTCGGCTCGATCAACGCCGGTAATGAGCCGTTGTTTATTGTTGATGGTGTTCAGCTGAACAACCAATCCAACGCATCTTTTACACAGTCTAACCCACTTGCTTTCTTGAATCCCAATGACATCGAATCAATGGAAATTCTGAAAGATGCGGCTTCGGCAGCGATTTACGGTTCTCAGGCTGCCAATGGTGTGGTGATAATCACTACAAAAAGAGGTAAGCAAGGAAAAGCAAGATTCGAATTCAATGCATTTGGTGGTGCTACTCAGCCAATGAAATATCTGGATGTGCTAGGTGGAGCAGAGTGGTATGAAATGAGAAGAGAGGCTTTTCAGAATTCCGGTAATACCCTTCCTGAAGCAAATGCTTTGAATAACATGGCTAGATTGCCGTCAAATTGGCAATCATTGACTCCTGCCGAATTAGAGGCAATCGGCCAGGCTCTTCCTACCTATGATTGGCAAAAAGAAGTAATGGGAACGGGCAGACTTCAGAATTATGAACTTTCTGTTTCTGGTGGTGATGACAAAACTACCTTCTTCCTTTCAGGATCATATAACTATCAAGAATCTTCATTCAAACCTGTGGATTTTGAAAGAGGAACTGTAAGGGTGGCATTATCTCACCAGGCAAATGAAAGATTAAATCTTGAGACAAGCATCAACCTTTCTACTTTCCAACAGAACATTCCTTTTGCAGTTGGCGGTGCATTTTTGGGAAGCCCTGCATTCTCTGCCTCAGCAGTGTTACCTCACAATCCTATTTATAATGAAGATGGCAGTTACAATACTTCATTAGGTGGTGTATTGGGACAAAATATTGTATTGGTGAATGATTACAATTCTGGTTTACAAAGAACCAATACAGTAGTAGGTAACATAGTAGGAAATTATAAAATTCTTGATAATCTGGTATTCAGATCCTTGTTTGGTTTGGATTACAGGTTGCTGCAAGGAGAATCTTACAGAGATCCGAGGACTCCCGATGGCGCAGGAGTAGTCGGAAGAAGCTCTAACCAGTCAGACTGGAGAACAAGATTTATCACTACACAAACTTTGAATTGGAACAAAACTTTCGGTAATGTTCATAATGTATCTGGAATCTTCGGTCTTGAATATGTTTCTGAGACAAGAGAAGGACTTTCAGGTGCGGGTATTGGATTTCCTACTTTCCAATTTAGAACAATCAACTCTGCTGCAACTCCTGAATCTGTTTCAGGATTCTGGACAGGCTACAAAAGAGCAGGTGCTTTCCTATCAGCAAGCTATGATTATAAAAAGAAGTATTTAGCAACTGTAACTGCCAGATATGATGGTTCATCAAGATTTGGTGAAAATAACAGATACGGTTTGTTCCCTTCCATCAGATTGGGTTGGAATATCGTAGAAGAAAGTTTCCTTAAAAACAGTGAGGCAGTCTCTGATTTGAAATTGAGAGCATCTTATGGTAAAACAGGAAATGACCAAATCGGCAATTTTGCTGCAAGAGGTCTATATGGAGGTGGTGGAAACTATGCCGGTCAGGCAGGTATCTTCCCGTCTTCTCTAGCTAACCTCGACTTAGGTTGGGAGTCAAATGTAACCTTCAACGTAGGTTTGGACTATGGTTTCTTAAGCAACAGAATTACAGGTTCCTTGGATGTATTTGACAGAAGAACCAAAGACCTTCTTTTGGATCAACCGATACTTTGGACCAACGGTTTTGGAACTATTGCTAACAATGTCGGTGAATTACAAAATAAAGGAATTGAATTCGAGGTTACTACCATCAACATTGACAAAGGTGGTTTCAGATGGAATACTTCATTCAACTTTACACATATCAAAAACCAGATTGTAAGTCTATATGATGGGTTAGAATTCCTTCCTGCCAATCCAGGACTTGCAGTTGGCCAGCCTGTAGGTAATCCTGCAAATGACGGTGTAGCTGCACCTGGTTCTTTCTTCTTGGCAACTTATGCAGGGGTCAATCCTGCAACAGGTAGACCTATGTGGTACGATATTAATGGCAACATTACTTATTTACCTTTGGCAGCTGACAGGCAATACCAAGGATCTAACCTTGCTACTACATTTGGTGGAATGAACAATACTTTCACTTTCAAAGGATTCGAATTGACTGCTTTCTTCACATATGAATATGGTGCAGTCGTATCAGATGGTCAATACAACTTCTTGAGAGAAAATGGTACGCGTTTGACATTGAATGCCCTAAGGGAAGTCAATGACAGAAGGTGGACTACTCCTGGACAAATCACAGATATCCCTAGAAATCTTACTACCAATGCAGGTAACGAAGTAAGGGGAGCATCACGAGGAACGGGTTCTGCTAATTTGTTGAAAGCAGATTTTATCAGATTGACACAACTGACAGTTGCCTATAACTTCAGCCCAACTCTGATCAGAAATCTTGGATTGACAAGAGCAAGAATTTATGCACAGGGATTGAACCTTTGGACTTATGCAGACTATCCGGGATATGATCCTGAGTTTGTCGGTGCAGGTACAGGTCAGATTCCTTTGACTAAAAACTATACCGTAGGTGTTCAAATCGGATTCTAAACATCTTAAAGGAAATGAAAAATATGAAATTTATAAATAAAGTTGTCTTATCCTTTGTCCTTGCAGGTTCTGTCTTTATGACTTCTTGTGATGATTTATTGAAAGTTGATCCAAGACAATCAATTGATGCCAACGGGGCTTTAACTACCCCGGATGGTGTAAGTGCAGCACTCAATTCTGTCTATTCCAATTTGAGGTCCACTACAAATTATGGTAGGGATTTATTGGGTATGGCAGATGCTTTGGCTGACGTAGGTCAGACTACTTCAAATTCTGGACGTCTTATTGGAGAGAATAACAACCAACCCAACGCGCACTTTACAGCAGGCTTTTGGCAAAACAGCTACAATGCCATCAATCAGGCTAACCTGATTATAGATGCCCTTCCTACCGTAGAAGGTGCATCCGCTGCACAGTTGGCAAGATGGGAAGGAGAAGCGAAATTCTTGAGGGCTCTTTATTATTTCGATTTGGTGAAGGTTTATTCTTATATTCCTACAGCTATCTATACGCCAGGTGTTACAGATCAAGGTGGTATTCCTTTGGAAACTGAAGGTGTAATTACTTCAGATGCAGCTTTGAACCGTCAGTCTCCTAGGGCTACAATCGATCAGGTATATGCTCAGATTTATACAGATCTAGAAGCTGCCAAAACATTGTTAACTTCTAGAGGTACCCAATTTGCTTCTTCAGGTGCAGCATCTGCATTGCTTTCAAGGGTTGCTCTTTACAGAGGTGACTGGGCAAAATCAGTAGCTGAATCTACTACTGCTCTCGCAAGTAACGTAGGGACTGTGTTGGCTGGAAATGCTTATGTAAACGGCTGGAGAAATGATGTAAATCCGGAATCTATGTTTGAGGTGAGATTTGCTATTGCAGCAGAATCTAATGGTGTGAACGTATCCATTCAATCAACTTATACTACCATTCTTAATCTGAGTTCCAGCAAAAATTCTCAAGGCGGTTGGGGTGATTTTATCCCCAATTCAACTGTCAGAGGATTCTTTGGATTGACTCCACTTCAAATAGGTAATCCGGCAAACAACAATGATAACTGGGATGTAACTAGAAATGATGATATCAGAGGTTTCTTGTATACCACCGGAAACTCAATTAGAGGCGCCGGTCGTCAGATTGAATGTATCAAATTTGCTTCCAAAAGTGGGTTTGCATATGGAGATAACATTCCCGTAATCAGAAAATCTGAAATGCACCTTAATAGGGCTGAAGCCAATTACCACTTAGGAAGTGCTGATGCGCTTACTGAGTTGAATGCCTTCAAAGCTTTGAGAGGTTTACCTCCAGTATCACTTTCAGGTCAGGCCCTTTTGGATGAAATCCTTTTGGAGAGATTCAAGGAGTTTGCTTTCGAAGGACATAGGTTCTTTGACTTAAAAAGATATGGAAAGGATATTGTGAAAACTACCCCAGTTGTAAACTTGGCGTTCGATGATTTCAAAATCCTTCCTCCAATCCCTCAAAGGGAAGTTGATGGTAATCCTAACCTGAATCAAAATAGAGGCTACTAAATTGAATTGACCATGAAAAAAATATTAGCATTATTATCATTCACCTTGGTATTGGCTTTCTCATCCTGCATTGAGCAAAACTATCCAACTTGGACAGGCGCAGTCGTAGAATTCCAAGATGCAGTGGTGAGGTCTCCTCTAGCTGGAACATCAAATCCTGCTTATCCAAGGATAACAGTTGCAAACACTGTAGGTACTGTTAACCTTCAAGTTAATTTGGTAGGTGCACAGAGAGCTGCAGATGAGACAATCAATTTCACTGTAGTGCCCGACGGAACTACTGCAGTTCCTGGTACAGACTTCTCTGTATCCGGTACGCTTGTTATCCCGGCCAATTCAAGTACTGCAAATGCCGTGGTAACCATTCCAAACACAGGAGCGATAGGCGGATCTGTTGACCTATTGCTTGAATTGACAGGTAACGAGCAAATTGCTCCAAGTGAAAATTACAAGAGAGTGCAAATCAGGATCACAAGACCTGCTGCACCTGACGCTTAAAATATTTAATTTAAATTAAAGATTAAAAAAGGCTGGGTAACCAGCCTTTTTTTTACATTCGAAAATGATGAAATTTAGTTTAAGGATTGCCATGATTCTGCTTTTGACAGGGTTTATAAATCCTGCCAAGGCACAGTTAAAACTTTTGAGAGACGAAAATTCCGGAGGAAGGCCTGTCACGTCTAATCCCTATTTAGAAATTAAAGGTTCAGCGTATTTATTGGATTTTGAGGAAGGAAGCATCCTTTTTTCAGAAAGAGATACAGCTGCCAACCTGATCATTGCCTTTAATGCCTATGACAATACCTTGGAGCTCAAGATGGATGGACAATTAATCGCCTATCATCCAGGGAAGATTTCTGGGTTTATCCTAAATACAAGTTCGAAACCTAGGCTGTTCAAATCAGGTTATGAAATTCCCAAAGTTGGGTCAAACGTTTTTGTTGAAATATTGGTAGATGGGGAGTACACCCTTATCAGCCACCATTTCAAAACCATGGGAGATGATGTCAATGCTGCATATGGTTCCCAAAAAGCCAAAGCATTTCAAACGTTAGACCAACTATACATTTTTAAAGAAGGTGAAGCAAGAATGGTCAAAACCAAATCAAAATACTTGGAAGAGACCTTTACAAGTGATACTCCCAAAGTTGTCCAGCTGATCAAAGATTATTCCCTGGATTTAAAAGAAAGATCAGATGTAATTAGGCTTATTCAATTATTAAATTATTCATGATCCTGCCTAAACCCTTTCCATTGGAACGGGTTTCTTTTTTCAATCCTGATTTGATTTGTCTATCCTTATACTTTTTATGTATTTTTGCACCTCATTAGAATTCGAGGATGGTACACGTTTGTAGAAAAGAACATTTCAACGCAGCCCATAAGCTTTGGAATCCCAATTGGTCTGAAGAAAAGAACACAGCGGTTTTTGGGCCTTGCGCCAATATAAACTGGCACGGACATAATTTTGAACTTATCGTGACTGTAAAGGGTCTCCCTGATCCCGAAACAGGCTTTGTGGTGGACCTGAAGCAATTGAGTACGCTGATTAGGACATTGGTAATAGATAAAGTTGACCATAAAAACCTCAATGTAGATGTGGATTTCATGCAGGGCAAAATGGCAAGCTGCGAAAACCTTGTCATGGAATTTTGGAAAATCCTCGAGCCTGCCGTCAACAAAATCGTCCCTCAGGGTAAATTGTACAAACTCACGCTCTACGAAACCCCTAGGAATTTTGTAGAGTACTTTGGGGAGTAGGTTTATTTACCACCGAGTGCACAGAGAGCACAGAGGGGCTCTTTAGTAGGTTTTTATTTATCCACAGAGGGCTTAGATTAAAGAGGTATTTTTATTTTTTTTCAAAATGTAAAAAGAGGTATTTATTGAGATCAATTCATTAACCCAAAAAAACATTGGGGAATCTAT
>NZ_CDSBKL010000228.1:0-6593 GCF_977115555.1 Aquiflexum sp. | reverse complement strand
CTGCAAAAAGGTGTACGCCGCCCATTTTGTTTTTGCTGAGGTAATTTTTCCATGGTTCGGGTTGCTCATCGATGGAGATATACATCAGGACAATGTCAGGATTTCCTTCCAACTTCTTTTCAAAGAATGGTGTTTTGGTCCGGAAGGTGTTGATGCATGGTCCGCACCAAGATGCCCAAAGGTCTAGATATATAATCTTGTCTTTGTAATCCATCAGACTGACGGCCTTTCCTTCCAAATCAACAAAGGAAAAGTTTTCGACCACGGCTCCTTCTTTCAGCTTTTCTATAGCAGAGAGACTTTTATCTAAATCTGCCAAATAGATGGAATTGGGATAAGAACTTCTAAAACCCATCACTTGATTTTTGCTCGATTCATAGCCTCCTGTCAGCATAAGCATGTCATTCAAGATAAAGGCTGCCTGAAACAACTCTTTTTTTGGTTCAGCCATTCCATTGATATAAGCTTCAACTTCGGTGTTTGGCATTCCAAAAGGGATTCCCATGGCAGCATGTAATGTCATCATCATCGATCTAGACAGGTCCTCTGAAAGGTTATCAATGTCTGAATCAAGTCCGATTCCTTCAAAATATTTATTCAAGAAACCCAATTTTTGGGTCGGTTCAAGTTCCTGAACCCTATCAAGATATACTTCTGCAAGCTGAAGCAACATGGTATGGGAAAAAGTCTGGGCAGCTGTTTTTTCATTTTCTAAAAGACCAGTGGAATTTTGAGAATAGAATTTCCCGATTTCCTCCTTCACTCCTTTGGAGAAAAGGATAAATTCCTCAGCAGAAGGAGCCGATTCTGTGTCATATAATACCGCAGAAACTTTTCCATAAAGGTCGTTTTGGACATAATTTTCCAAGCCTGACATGTAATCCAAATAAGCTTGGGTTGGGGTTTGGGCAAATGCCGAATGCTGTGCCGAAAAGGCGAAAAACAGGAACAAAGCCTGTAAAATGAAACTGCGAGATGATTTCATATCAATTGTTTGGATGATTAAATGAGAGATATTGAAGTTACAATTTAGAAATCTGATTTAGATTTCTTGCTACATTTGATTGAATAAACGATATTCCTCTCCATTTGATTTTCTAAAACATGAAAAAACTTATTTTCTCGAACAGTTCTTATTTCAACGATCTTGCCTTGGCAATACTAAGGATTGGAGCAGCAATGATGATGTTGACCCACGGTTGGCCAAAGCTTGCAAATTTCAGCACCAATTTGACCAAATTCAGAGATCCAATAGGCTTGGGTCCGGCCTTGTCCCTACAACTCACCATTTTGGCGGAGTTTTTCTGCGCCATCTTATTGCTTGTCGGTTTTATGAGTAGGCTTTCATTGATTCCACTGATGATCACCATGTCGGTCGCGGCCTTTATCGCACATGCCGACGATCCTTTTGGTTCAAAAGAAAAGCCTTTGTTGTTTCTACTGATTTTCATTTTTCTGTTTTTTGCCGGACCGGGAAAATATTCGGTAGATGGTCAGATCAAAAAATAAATCACTGATTCCAAGGGGAAATTTCTCCTTCTTCAATAAGGAAGAACCTGCTTTCAGCCTCAATTTCACTTAAAATCACTTTCGATCTTTCAGGCCGTGCATCAGTGATAAAAAGCTGACCAAAGCGGTGGTCAGCTACCAGCTTCATCAGCTTTTCAATCCTTTTGTCATCAAGCTTGTCAAAAATATCATCCAACAACAAGACAGGTTTGGTTTTTTTGTGTGCCAAAAAAATCTGAAACTGAGCAAGTTTCAGCGCAATGACGAAGGATTTTTGCTGTCCCTGTGATCCGAATTTTTTGATGGGATAACCGTTGATTTCAAATGCAAAATCATCTTTATGGATTCCCATATTCGTCCTTTTGAGGATAAAATCCCTTTGGGCATTCTGGAGAAAATCATTGGGAAAATTCTCTTCAAGGCACTGGGTTTCGTAAGTGATACTCACAGCCTCGTGGTTACCAGAAATGATAGCATAATATTCCTTTAAAAGAGGCAGATATTCTTCTAAAAATCCATTCCTTGCTTTTGCCAAAAACTGGGAAAGGGCAATTACCTCTCTGTCGTAAGGCTCAATATGGGATTTTTCCCACCTTCCTTTATCGGCAAATTGTTTGATCAGGGCATTTCTTTGCTTGAGAAAATGCTGGTACCGGACCAACTTTTCGAGGTACTGCTTGTCCATTTGGCAGAGCATGTTGTCAAAAAACCTCCTCCTCTCTTCACTGCCATCCTTGATCAGCATCGTATCATCAGGCACGATCATCACTATGGGAAGAAGTCCGACATGCTCACTCATTTTATCAATGGCTTTGCCATTTTGTAGCAACTGTTTTTTCTTTCCGTTTTCAAAAATGCAACGGACTTCCATTTCTTTCCCCTCAATATCAAAATCTCCAAAAACCGTGAAAAAATCCTTTTCATGCAAAACGTTAAGCTGGTCAATTCCATTGATCGCTCCCTTGGTCAGGCAGAGGTAATGGATGGCATCCAACAGATTGGTCTTTCCACTTCCATTGATCCCCACAAGGCAATTGATTTCGGAGGAAAACTGCACTTCCGCCTTTTTGTAATTCTTAAACTGTTGAAGGCGGATATTTTTGAGGTGCATGCTTAGAATCTGTGGTGTTTTTGACTAATTTCGCACTCGGCCTTAAATTTCAGCCTGTTTGATTATATTTGAGGCCTAATTTAGCATATTTTACATTATACGATATGGCAAAGAAGAGTACTGCTGCCAAAGCAAAAGCAAAATATTCCGAAGAAACGTACGCATTCTGGTACGAAAGCATGCTGTTGATGAGGAAGTTTGAGGAAAAAGCAGGTCAATTATACGGACAACAAAAAATCAGGGGTTTTTGTCATTTATATATCGGGCAGGAAGCCTGCGCAGCTGGCGCGATCACTGCCCTTGACAAAGATGATAAATGGATCACTGCCTACCGTGACCATGCCCATCCTCTTGGTTTGGGTACTGACCCCGGAGCTGTAATGGCAGAATTATATGGGAAAGCTACCGGTACCACAAAAGGAAAAGGCGGTTCCATGCATATTTTTGATAAGGAAAGAGGATTCATGGGCGGACACGGTATCGTAGGCGCACAGGTTCCTATGGGTCTGGGAATCGGCTTTGCTGAAAAATACAGAGGAACAAAAAACCTTTGTATCTGTCACATGGGTGACGGTGCCGTCAGACAAGGTGCGGTGCACGAGGCTTTGAATTTGGCCATGTTATACAAAACTCCGGTTATTTTCGTCATTGAAAATAACGGGTACGCCATGGGAACTTCTGTGGAAAGGACATCCAATGTCACAGAACTATACACCATAGGGGAAGCCTATGACATGCCTTCATTCCCTGTCGACGGGATGAACGTAGAAGCAATCCATGAAGCGGTAGCCGAAGCTGCCGACCGGGCAAGAAGAGGTGACGGGCCTACATTATTGGAATTCAGGACGTACAGATACAAAGGTCACTCGATGTCAGATCCCCAAAAATACCGAACAAGGGAGGAAGTGGAAGAATACAAGCAGAGAGATCCTATCGAGCAGGTAAAAAAAACCATCTTGGACAATAAAATATTGACTGAGGAAAAATTAGCCGAAATCGACAAAAAGGTAAAGCAACAGGTTGATGATGCTGTCAAATTTGCTGAAGAATCTCCTTGGCCTGATGGTCAAAAGGCTTTTGAAGATGTCTACATGCAGGAGGATTATCCTTTTGTAATGGAATAAATAAAAACACCAAATCAAACCAGTCGGGAATATAGATAAACATATTCATGGCTGGTTTTCTTTATTCTTATTTGTGAATTAAGTAAAAGCCTTATATTTGCGGGCGGAAAATTTTAAAGAATGGCTACGAAACAAACAAAGAAATCCCAATCTGTACACAAGCATGAACTTCTGGAAAATCCGGAAGAAATCAAAGGAAGATTGGAAAGAGGGGAAGCCTTTATCAAAAAGAATTCAAAAATATTTGGAGGAATCCTTGCCGGTGTAATTTTGTTGATTGCAGGGATCCTATATATCCAGATTGATACCCAAAATAAAAACACAAAGGCTCAGGCTGAAATGTTTCAGGCTGTGTACTACTTTGAGCAGGACAGCATCGAATTTGCACTCAACGGTGACGGTTCCAATGCAGGCTTTCTGAAAATCATTGATGAGTATGGCAGAACGGATGCAGCAAATCTTGCCCATTTCTATGTAGGTTCCATCTATTTGTCTCAGGGAGAATTCCAAAAGGCAGTTGACCACTTGAAGCAATTCTCAGCTGACGACTTTTTTGTTCAGGCAAGGGCATTTGCTTTGTTGGGAGATGCTTACATGGAATTGGATAATACCAAAGATGCCATCGCTTCTTATAAAAAAGCGATTAACCACAAAGAAAACAAATTCTTTGCTCCACGCTATTTGAGCAAATTAGCTGTTGCTTATGAAGAAGCAGGTGAGCTTAACAATGCCATCAAAGCATACGGTGAAATCGAGGACAAATATTTTGAGTCATTCGAATACACCAATGCACGAAAACACAAAGCGCGCTTGGAAGGCCTTGCCTCTAAGTAATGCTTTGATATTTAAAAAGCATTTTGAAAGAGTAAGGCCCTGTGGTCTTACTCTTTTTTATTTAATCCAAAAACCAAACTCCCATGGCAACTTC
Organism: Aquiflexum sp.; assembly: GCF_977115555.1. Classification (NCBI taxonomy): domain Bacteria; kingdom Pseudomonadati; phylum Bacteroidota; class Cytophagia; order Cytophagales; family Cyclobacteriaceae; genus Aquiflexum; species Aquiflexum sp. The sequence continues at coordinate 1,921 of NZ_CDSBKL010000228.1, read as the reverse complement.
ATTGAAAAGTCTCAGTCAGTATTCTGACAAAAATATACTTGATATTTCAAGCAAAAAATTCGGTATTGTCGTTTCTGAGTGGAACGAACAGGTAACTGAATCCCTTTTCTCCGGTGCAGTAGAAACATTGTTGATGCACGGTGCCAAGAAAGAAAACATATTCAGAAAGAATGTGCCGGGTTCCTTTGAGCTGACACTTGGTGCCCAATGGCTTGCTGAATTGGAAGAAATTGATGCTGTCATTTGTCTTGGCTGTGTGATTCAGGGAGAAACGAGGCACTTTGATTTTATCTGCGATGCAGTTGCCCATGGCATTACCAATGTAGCTTTGAAATTCAACAAACCGGTGATTTTTGGGGTTTTGACTCCCAATACACTTCAGCAGGCCTTGGACAGATCCGGAGGGAAACACGGCAACAAAGGAGATGAAGCCGCTATTACTGCGGTCAAAATGTTGGGTTTTTGACCGACTCCAAAAAGAACAAACCTTTTAAACCATATACCATTATGAAAATAATGAAGTTCGGGGGAACCTCAGTGGGCAAACCCGAGAGAATGCACCAAGTCAAAGACCTGATTACCCGTGACAACGACAAAAAAATCGTTGTGCTTTCTGCACTTTCAGGGACAACCAATGCCCTTGTAGGAATCGGAGAGGCATTGGCAGATGCCAATAAAGACTTGGCAAAGGAAAAGATCGATGCACTTCACCAACATTACCTTGTTTTCTATAAGGATTTATTGAAGACAGATGCTGCCAAAACAAAAGCGGAAAAAATCATCAAAGAACACTTTGAGTTCCTGAATATCATTTTGAAAATCTCTTTCAATGAAGCGATCAACAGGGATATTTTAGCTCAGGGTGAACTTCTTTCGACCAAATTGTTCTACACCTTATTGCAGGAATTGGATATCAAGGCGGTGTTTTTACCGGCTTTGGATTTTATGAGCATTGATGAAAACCATGAACCGGAACTCAAGAAAATCTCTGATAAACTCAAAGCCATCCTCGCAAACTATCCACAGGACAGGATTTTTGTAACGCAGGGATATATCTGCAAAAACCACAGAAACGAAGTCGATAACCTCAAGAGAGGTGGTTCTGATTATTCGGCATCTTTGATCGGAGCGGCCATCAATTCTGAAGTGATTGAAATATGGACCGACATCGACGGCATGCACAACAACGACCCTAGGATCGTGGACAAAACCCGTCCAATTGCCCAATTGTCTTTTGACGAGGCTGCAGAGTTGGCTTATTTCGGTGCCAAAATCCTCCACCCGGCATCCATTTGGCCGGCACAGCAATACAACATCCCTGTCAAATTACTGAATACCATGGAACCGGATGCCCCCGGAACAACTATCACTGCCAAAGAACAGGGATCAGGAGTAAAAGCCCTTGCAGCCAAAGATGGCATCACCGCCATCAAAATCAAATCCAGCAGGATGCTGTTGGCTTATGGCTTTTTGAGAAAAGTATTTGAGGTTTTTGAAAAGTACAAGACTTCCATCGACATGATCACTACTTCAGAAGTGGCTGTTTCGGTGACTATTGATGACCTTTCACATTTGGCCGAAATCATCAAAGAACTTGAAATATACGGTACGGTGGAAGTGGACCGAAATCAGACGATCGTTTCGATCGTGGGAAATATGATAGCCGAATCCAAAGGCACCATGGCCAAAATCATGAATTGCCTCAAGGATTATCCGGTAAGAATGGTTTCTTATGGAGGAAGCAGGCACAATGTCTCTCTTCTCTTGGATGCGAAATATAAAAATGAAGCCTTGAAAAGCTTAAATGAAGGCTTGTTTGAATGGTAAGCAAATTATCGGATTTGAAAAACCCACCCAAAATCACATGATCAGGTGGGTTTTTTTTCAATTATTGACAAAGTGTAATTACCATTTTTTCTTT